>JASJAL010000130.1 GCA_030067055.1 Kiloniellales bacterium
CCCTTGCCTCCCATTCGGGCTTCGAGGGGCTGATGGTGAAGGGCAAGAAACGCATGGCGCTCGGTGACTTTTTCCATCAGCTGCATCACCGCTACTTCGAGTGCAACTACGGCACCGCGGAGATGCCGTGGGACAAGTGGTTCGGCACTTTTCACGACGGAACGCCGGAGGCGAGGCGGCGCATCCGCGCGCGGATGGCCGGCCGGCACGGGCACAAGGCGCTCCCATGAGACCACGCCGAGTTCTGCGCGGTGCTTGGCTTGTCGGACTCCTGCTGAACTTCATGGGCTCGGGCGCGCCAGCGCTGACGATGAAGGAAGGAACCGCTTGGCCCGACCCGGTCATCTCCGTCTGCTGGGAGGATCCTCGCAAGAAGCATGCCCAGGAACGGGAGATCATCCGGAAAGCCGTCGAGCAAAGCTGGGGAAAGGAGAGTGCGATCCGGTTCGTCGGCTGGCGCTCCTGCAGTGAGGGGGATCGCGGAATCCGGATCGCCTTCGACCGATCCTATCCGCGAACCCGGGGGCGCGGGGTCGAGATCGACGGCCTCGAACGCGGCATGATCCTGCCGTCGCTCTGGTCGCTGGCCGCCCTCTCGGTCAACCTCAAGGCGCCGGTTCACGAGTTCGGCCACGCGCTGGGATTCGGACACGAGCATGCGCGCCGGGACGCCCCCGATCCCGAGCGCTGCGCGGCGAAGGGCGCGAACGGCGAACGCTACGTCGAGGCGGACCAGCCCGTGACCCCCTTCGACTACGATTCGATCATGGTGGCTTGCATCTCCGTCGCGACGAAAAACTTCTCCGTCGGCGTTCCGCGGCTCAGCGCCTCGGATATCTTCGGCCTGATCCGGACCTATGGCTCGAATCCGGACAACGTCCTGGACAGGGACGAACCCGGGGATCGCTTCGGGGCGGCACTTCTGGCACGCGATTTCGATGGCGACGGCGATCCCGATCTGGCGGTCGGCGCGCCCGGAGAGGACAGCGGCACCGGCGCCGTCTACCTCTATCGGGGCGACCCTGTGCGCGGTTTCCGGCCCTGGGTGCGATTCTCCGCGGCCGATTTCGGTGTTGATGATGACCGCGGCCAGGGTTTCGGCTCCGGGCTGTCTTGGCGTGCGCCTTCGGGCGACGAGGCCTTCGGACGGCTGATCGTTCATGCCGCCGGCTCAGAAGACGCGGCCGCCTTCGCGCTGGCGACGGCGCCCGGCGAGGCGCCCAAAGCCGCCGGCCTTTCCGGTCACGCAGAGCCCCCGGTTCAGGCGGCAAGCCCAGCGAAAGCGCTGCGGCCAATCCTCTCGACCGGCTTCGGCTTCCCCGATCTCTCGGACGGCTACGGACGCGACCTTCAGGTCCTGCACCAGGACCTGGACGGCGATGGGGCGCCGGAAACGGTGATCGGTGCCCCCAGGGCCGATGCGTCAGCCAAGGCTTCCGGCGTGGTCGTCGTGCTCCGTGGACGGAAGTCGGTCGACGGGCCGAATCCCGGCTCCGAGGAAGCGGCAGCTTGGTACTGGTTTGGGCAAGCCTACTGAGGCGAGACGTCAGCGAAGAGTCCATCGCCGGAAGACGGCCGGAAAAGAAAGGGGCTGGCACGAGGCCAGCCCCAGCTTCGGAAACCTATGACGATTCAGATTTGAATCGTCTCGCCGAACGGCAAGTCGCGGAGCCGCTTGCCGGTCGCATTGAAGATCGCATTCGCGATCGCGGGTGCGACCGGGGGCACTCCCGGCTCGCCGACGCCTGAAGCGTGGACGGAGAAGGGGTGCTCGACAATGTGGGTATGGACCTTTTCCGGGAAATTGTCCGATAGCACCATTCGGTAGTCATTGTAGTTGGACTCCACCACAGCCCCGTTCTCGAAGGTCACGCCGCTGTGGAGCGCGAGGGTCATGCCCATCACACAGGACCCTTCCATTTGGCTGCGGATCCGCTCCAGGTTTGCAGCAAAGCCACAATCGACGGCCATGTGAACTTCCGGCACCCGGATCTTGCCGTCCACGACCTTCACCCGCGCCGCCGCGGCGACGTAGGTGACGAAGGAGCGGTGGACGGCCAGGCCGAGACCTTCGCCCTCGGGGAGTTCCTGGCCCCAGCCGGCCTTGTCTGCAGCGAGGTTTAGGACGGTCTTCAGACGCCCCGTCTCGATTGGGTACTCCTCGTAGACCTCGCCGTAGTCCCAGAAGTCCTTCGGGAAGCCCTGGGCCTTGGGGTCGAGTTGGCGGTCCGAGCCGATCAACTCCAGCAGCATCTCCTTCTGATCGCGGCCCAGCTCGTTGGCCAGCTCCGCGGCAAAGGACTGCACCGCGAAAGCGCGGGGAATGTTGGAAACCGACCGGAACCAGCCGATCCGCGTGTGCGCCATCGCCTTGCCGTTCTCGACCCGAATGTTGGGGATCTCGAAAGGCATATCGACGTGGCCCATGCCGCTCTCGATGAAGAACTGGTGCCCGCTGTCCGGCGCGAAGGTCGAGAGGATCGAAGGCGCCACGGAGTTGTGCTTCCACGCGGTCACCTTGTTGTCGGCATCCAGCGCGACCTCGATCCGCTCCACCGAAGTGGTGTGGTAGAAGCCGTTCCGGATGTCGTCCTCGCGAGTCCACTGGACCTTGACCGGAGCCCCGATCTTCTGGGACAGCAGCGCCGCCTCGGTGGCGAAGTCGGCCTTCGACTTGCGACCGAAGCCGCCGCCCAGGAGCGTGACGTTCACGCGGACGTCGGCGATGTCCATATGCAGCGCCGCGGCCACGTCCGTCCTGGTCGCGAAGGGGCTCTGCACCGGTGCCCAGATCTCCGCCTTGCCATCGGCGACGTTGGCGACCGCCACCGGCGGCTCCATCATCGCGTGGGCCATGTGCGGTTGATAGTACTCCTGGGCGAAGGTCTTCGCCGCTGAGGCGAAGGCCGCGTCGACATCGCCTTCCTCGCGGAACACCTTGCCGGGCTTCTTGGCCGTGGCCGACATCTCCGCCTTGAAGGCCTCGCTGTTGTAGCCGCTGTGCGGACTGTCGCCCCATTCGATCTCCAGCGCATCACGGCCCTTGATCGCGGCGTCGGTATCGCTTGCGATCACCGCGATTCCACCGAGCGGTGCGAACTTCGCGGGCATGATCGAGATCGGCAGACCCAGGACCTGCTCGACACCCGGGGTCGCCAAGGCTTTGCTGTCGTCATAGCTAAGCGGCGGGGCACCGACGACAGGTGGTCGTGCAACGACTGCGACCTTCATTCCCGGCAGCATGACGTCGGCGCCATAGATCGCCTTGCCAGTCGTGATGTCGTGCAGGTCATAGATGGAGACCTTGTCCTTGCCGATATAGCGGAATTCGCTCTCGTCCTTGAAGCTGAGCTCCTCGAAGGCGGGCACGGGCTGGGTCATCGCCGCCTTGGCGAGATCGCCGAAGCCGAGCGTGTTGCCGCCGTGGCTCACCTCGTGGATACCGACCTTCACGTCGGCTTCCTTGACGCCCCACTTCTCGGCCGCGGCCCGGGCCAGCATGTGCCGCACCGCCGCGCCCATCTGGCGCATGGTCTGGATGTGATGACGCATGGAGCGCGAGCCGTCGGTGTCCTGATTGCCGTACTTGGGTTCGTCGCCCTCCGCCTGGCGCAGCTCGACGCGCTCCCAGTCGGCACCCAGCTCGTCGGCCAGCACCATCGGCAATGAAGTTCGCGCGCCGGTGCCCATTTCAGAGCGGTGCGCGACGATGATCACCGTCCCGTCCGGCTCGATCTCGACGAAGACCAGGGGATCGGTCACCAGGCCGTGTGGCATGCTCTCGCCGCCGGTCGGATAGCGCTCGAAGGCGCCCGCCGGGCCGGCGAAGGCGGCGACCGCGAGACCGGCGGCCGAGCCCTTCAGGAAGCTCCGTCGGGAGACGTTGGACAGAACCACTTCCTCGGCCGGTGCCGAGGTCATCGCTTGTTCGAGATAGTGCAACATGACTCAGCTCCCCGTGGCCGCGCTGCGCACGGCGGCGACGATTCTCTCGTAGCAGCCGCAGCGGCAGATGTTGCCGGACATGGAATCGAGGATCTCTTGATCCGTTGGATTGGGTTTCTCGGCCAGGAGGCTCGCTGCCTGCATGATCTGGCCGGCCTGGCAGAAGCCGCACTGCGGCACGTTGACGTCGCGCCAGGCGACCTGCACCCGGTGATTGCCATCCTCCGAGAGGCCTTCGATGGTCGTGACCTCCTTGCCGGCGACCTCGCCCAGGGTCGTCATGCAGGAGCGCACGGCGACGCCGTCGACATGCACCGTACAGGCGCCGCAGAGGCCAACTCCGCAGCCGAACTTCGTGCCCGTCAAACCGGCCAGATCGCGGATCGCCCACATGAGGGACATGCCGTCCCGGCCATCGAGCGTCCGCTCCTCGCCATTCAATTTCAGGGTTGCCATTTAATCTCTCCCGTTCTGCGTTCTTGTCCTTGGGCGCCTGCCGGTCCCCAATACCGGAGACGCGCGAGTCAATCCTGTCGTTACCGCTCCCTGTTCAATCGTCGTCGTCATCCCTTCCGGGTTTTCGAACGACGAGGCCGATACGGTAGACCTCGTCGATCTTGCCCACGAGGAAGACCGAGGTCGGCCGCTTGCCGTTGCCGTTGATCGGCGGCTCGTCGTAGACCACGCGAACGCGATTGGTCAGCGGCATGTTGACGACCAGCTTTCCGGTCGCCTCAACGCCGGCCAAGCTGTCCTGCGGAAACTCCTCGAAGGTGATCGAGTGAATCGGACGGCCCAACCCGCGGCGGATCTGGAAGGCAACGATCCGGCGCTTGATCTTGCCGACGTCCTTCCAGAACACCAGTTCCTCGAAGCGATCGTAATCCTTCGTCTCGATCGCCTTTTTGATGGTGGTGACCAAGGCGTCGGGATCGCGGGGCAATTCGACCGCCCCAGCCGCCAGGAATGGGGCTGAAGCTACGAGAAGAAAGGCGGCGAGCCCGGGGGCGAAAAGCCCCCGGACCCACGGCGTCTCCAGGAGACCTAACATCTTCCCGCCCTACTTCTTCAGGGCGAAGACCCAGATGACCCCGCCCTGAGGCACATCGGGAACCCGGCCTTCGGGCAGCATGTCCTTCAGCATGCCCTGCATCCGCTCGGCATCGACGCCCCAGCCGGACTGCACCGCGATGTACTGGGTCCCGTCGACCTCGTAGGAAGACGGCACGGCGGTCACGCCCGAATTGGTCGGATACTCCCAAAGGAGATCGCCGTTGACGGCATTGAGCGCCCGGAACTTCCGGTCGTTGGTCCCGCCGGTGAAGAGGAGGTTGCCGCCGGTCGACAGGATCGGGCCCCAGTAGGGCGTGTCGTGGAAGTCGTGCTCCCAAACCTTCTCGCCCTTGTTGAGGTCCCAGGCCTGCAGCTTACCGATCGGCACTGGCTTGGAGGTGTCGACGCTCTCGTGGAAGCGCAACGACGACAGGATCACGTCGATCGGCACGCCGATGTAGAGCTCGCCCGGCTCGCGTTCCTCGATCGGCACGCCGCCGAACTCCGAGCAGAGGTTCTCGTGGGCCGGAATGTAGAACAGGCCTGTGTCGGGGTTGTAGGCCTCGGGCGGCCAGTCCTTGCCGCCCCAGAGGCTGGGGCAGAAGGTGACCGACTTGTTGGTGCCCGGCGTCCTGGCCTCGACGTAGCTCGGCCGGCCGGTTTCCGGATCGATCGATTCGAAGGCGTTCTGGATGACGTACTTGTCGGCAGCCACGAAGTTGATCGGGCCCTCGGCGGTGCGCTCCAGCGACCAGAGGTAGCCGTTGCGGCCGGCGTGAATCAGGCCCTTGGTCTTTTGTCCGCCCCGCTCGAAATCGATCAACAGTGGTGCGGAGACCTCGTCCCAGTCCCAGGCGTCGTTCCAGTGATACTGGTGATGACCTTTGATCTCGCCGGTGTTGATGTCGAGGGCGATCACCGAGGTGGTGTAGAGGTTGTCGCCGGGCCGGGTGTCGGGCATCCAGGGGCCGCCGTTGCCGGTTCCGAAGTAGGCTAGCTGTGACTCGGCGTCGTAGTTGCCCTGCATCCAGACGGAACCGCCGCCGGTCTTCCAGCTGTCGCCCTTCCAGGTGTCGTGGCCGGGCTCGCCCGGTCCCGGAATGGTGTAGGTCTTCCAGGCCTCGGCGCCGGTCTCGGCGTCGAGCGCGACGATGTAGCCACGAATGCCGTACTCGCCGCCGGACATGCCGGTGACGATCTTGCCGCGAGCGGCCAGGAGCGAGAGCGTCGAATAGAAGCCCTCGGTGTAGTCGCCGACGATCTTGTCCCAGACAACCTCGCCGGTCTTGGCATCGAGAGCGACGACGCCGGCATCGACAGTCGCCATGTAGACCTTGTCCCCGTAGAGGGCGACGCCGCGATTGGTCGGATGAAGCTGGGTGAGATCTTCCGGCAATTCTCGAACGTAGCGCCAGATCTCTGTCCCGGTCGCCGCGTCCAGCGCGATCACCTGGTTCTGAGGCGTCGAGACGAACATCATGCCGTCGTTGACCATGGGCGGCGCCTGATGGCCTTCCGTGACGCCGGTGGAGAATGACCAAACCGGCACCAGATCCTTGACGTTGTCGGCGTTGATCTGGGACAGCGGGCTGTGTCCCCAGCCCTCGTAGTTCCCACGCCAACTCAACCAGTTGTGCGGCTCGGGGTTGGCCAAGCGCGCGTCGGTGACCGGATTGTAGTTTTCAGCAAAGGCATTGGCGCTGAGCGCGCCAACTGCAAACGCGACAACCGCAAGGTAGCGTGATCGCATGTTTTCCTCCCGTAGATTTCAGTCTTTCTGCTGCATTCCCCACTTCCGAAATCATTTTCCGGGCGCAAGCGCCGGGCGACTCCTATTTCTTGGCGCCCCCGGGCTTGCGCGTGAATCCGTCGAGGCCAACGATAAAGCCGTCGGCATCCAGGCCGAGTGGCACCATCGGCAGCTGGCGCTTGGCCGGTCCGTTCTTCACGCTCCCCTCCGATAGTGCCGCGAACTCCGAGAGATGGCAGTGACAGCGGAGATGACGTTCCTCCGCCTTCCAGGACTTGATCGTGCAGCTCCGATGCGTGCAGACCGCGGAATAGACCAGAACGCCATCGGCGCTGCGCGCGCGCGTCGGCTCGTCCATCTCCTGAGGATCGAGGCGCAGCATCAGCACTCTGTTGAGCCGGTTCTTGCGCCGCAGGACCTTGCCGACGGGATCGAAGGGAAAACCTTCGAGCGGCGGCGCCCCGGTTTCGAGCATCTCGGGCCGCAGGAACTCGTTCTTGAGGGGGCCCCGGACGACCTGAAATCGGTCACCGGGTTGAGGCGGGCTTCGGTCCGGACCCGCCGGTTTCGCCGCGGCCAGATCTTCCGGAAGCAAAACGGTGGCGCCGGCTACCAAGGCCGCGCAGCCAATCAGAAGATCGCGACGATCGGCATCGATTGCGGCCGAGGCAGAGCAACCACACTCCGCAGAGTCACACCCGTCGTCGTCGCTCACAATACGAGGCACGCAGGCTCCTCCCCTTGCGTACCCGAGCCGAAGACTGTGAGCCCAAACAAGGCAATACAGCTCTCAAGGCCGCTTTCACCCGGTCCGGTTGCTGATATATTAGCGAACTGTCAGGCGCGCGCCACTGAAAAGTGCACCTGCGGCAAGAGCCCACGCCGCTAATGAGAATTTCTCTGGGTCGACGCGATCCGCAATGCGGGGACATTATCGCTGCAGTATTTCAATCTGAAGGCGGGGTCCGAGGACCCGCTCGAAGGCGCGAGAGAGAACGGCCCAAAGCTTTCGGACTCGCAGACGTCGCGAGAAGCGTGTCAGTTCTTTCGCCAGAGCAACACCATCGATTCGCGGACTCGCCGCCGAAAAGACGCTCCGCTCGACGCGACCATAGGCGGTAAATACTCCACGCGCCACGGCATCGGGTATCGCCGCCGCCTCCTGCCCTATCGCGCTCTCCGGAGCACGAAAATCGACACCGGACGCAGCCGCCCAGACCGTCACGGCACGGTACAGGTCCTTCGGTCTCGCCGCGCCGCTGCAGGCCTTCGCCAAGGTCCGATCCGCACGCGTCGGCCACGCGAGCCACAGTGCTGCCACGCCGAGGAACGCCAGTGGCGACACCAGAATGAGCACCAGCGTAACGGCCAGCACCCAATTCCGGCCGTGACTCTCTCGCGCCTCGCGAAGTAGCGAAGCGGCCAGCGCGCGTCGATCCGCCGGCAGCGGTTCGATACGCATTCCAGGCAGGGAGGCGCGTTTCTCGGCTCTTTCGACCGGATGCCAATAGGCGATCCGGATCGGACTGACATAGGCGACATCGTCGGTCTCGATCTTGAGGTCCCAAGCCTGCGTGACGATCGCGGTCACCCCATCCGGCCGCTTTTCGGTCCTCACCGTCCGGCCCGCCTCTGCAGTGGTGATCCCCTGGGTCCGAGCGGGCGGCAGTACCGGCATGTGGGCCGCCGTGGCACCCAGAGCCACGACCTCGATCTCACGCCGGACGATGTCGCCGAAGCGCAACTCTTCGATCGGCTTCGACCAGGTTTCGGTCATCTCGACACGATTGCTGACCAGCCACCAGGGATCGTCATAGCGTGGATCGATGCCGGCGATTTCGATCTGCAGATCCCGGCTCCGATCGCTGAAACTCTGCTCGCGTCCCGGCTCGGGCTCGACGATTCCACTCGCCACGACGCCCGGGATATCAAGCATCCCGCGCTGAGTCGGAAAGATCGCCAGGGCAGCCTCGAATACGTAGCCTTCGCCGCCGTAGGACCGGACCTGCCGGGTCCGCGGACGCTGCAGGCGCAGAATTTCTGCATTCGCGATGTCGGGCAGTCGCACGTCGAGTTCCTCGAAGGGAAAGCGCGAGGCGATCTGCACCTTGAGTACCAGCTGTCCCTGCAGGTAGCCACCCGCCTCGATGGCGTCGTCCGGCTGCAAGGTGACGGTCAGCTTCGGAATCTCCGGCATATTGAGGACGGGTTCTTCAGCCAGCGCCGAAGCTAGAGGCAGTGCGCAGAGAAGGCCGATCAGCACGCGTTGGATCATCGGCTCTCTCCTTCGAGACGTCGACGCTGAGCCATGCGAAAGCGGGCCGCCAAGACCTTCGCGGGGTCGTCGACGATCTCGCCCAGCAGGATCTCGGCCGACTGCGCACTCTCGCGGCGCAGTTCGGCGGCACCCGATCCCGTTCCGGAGTCCGCGGACGCCGAACCTGCCTCCACCGCATCGGCCGGCCCGCCGAGCGCGCCATCGGACAGCGCGCCTTCGCCGGAGGAGCCGGGCTGATCGCTGCGTCCGCTCCGGTCGCTCCGCGCGCTTGTCGCGCGCAGGGCGCCATCCTTTGCCGCACCCTGTTCGACCTCGTTGCTGTCGCCGGAGCCGCTTTGTGGCCGGTCCCGGTTACCGTCCTTCCAGCGGCCAAGGTTCTTTTCCCTGCGAGCTTCCGCAAGCAGGCGGCGCTCGAGGGCCTCCGCACGGATCACAAGGTCCAGGTTATGCCGCGCATCCTCGTGATCCGGGTCGAGGCGCAATACCCTACGGTAGGCCGCCTTCGCACCGGCCCACTCCTGCAGCTTGGCGTAGGCGTTGCCGCCGTTGTATAGGGTCAGCACGCTCTCTTCGACAAGGAAGGCGCCGAGGGCGCGCCAGTAGCGCCCGGCGCGGAACTCGGCGACGCCCTGCCAGGCCGGTGCGTCGAAGAGGTAGACCGCCTCGCTGGCTCTTCCCTCGTCGAGCAGTCGGAGAGCGACGCCGAAACGATCGGGAGGTTGCTGAACTCTCGGCATGATCCAGGCCGACGCCGTTGCGACCAGGGTCATCACGGCGAGCAGGCAGAGCCGGGCGATCATCCGGTTGCCCTCCGCCGGAAGAGCCAGAACCAGAGCGCCAAGGCCGCCGCCACCGCCAGAGGCGTCAGGTCGAAGTGCCCCTGGGCACCGCCGGCCCGCGCCTTTTGCCTGACGGAGTCGTCCAGATCATCGGCGATTGTCAAAAGCTTGGCGGGCGCTGCCAACCGGGCATCGAAAGCTTCGGCGAAATCCGACCAGCCGGAAGCCTCGGCGCCCAGGGCGACGATCGTGCGCAGCCCGCTGGACGGCGGCGCGTCGGACGGCGGCGTTGGTGGGGCGCCCCCCGTGATCAAGACGGTCTGACCAGCGACGATCCCGGCATTCCGCAAGATCGCTTCGCCGTGGGCGAGTCCGAGGTGCGGCGCCCTGCCCGCCTCCGGCATCAAGGAAGGCTCCAGCACCTGCAGGTAGCGGGAAATCTGTGCAAGGTCGGTGGTCAGCGGCACGACATCGAAAGCGTCGGCCGCCACGGCAACGAT
>JASJAL010000131.1 GCA_030067055.1 Kiloniellales bacterium
TCGACCGCGGCCTGGTCAAGCCGCCGCTCTTCGTGCAGAGCGTCTTCGGCATCCTCGGCGGGATCGGCGGCCACCCCGAGGACCTGATGCACATGCGCCGCACCGCCGACCGGCTCTTCGGCCGCGACTACCAGTGGTCGATCCTGGGCGCCGGGCGCAACCAGATCCCGCTCGCCACCCTGGGCGCGGCCATGGGCGCCAACGTCCGGGTCGGCCTGGAGGACTCGCTCTGGAGCGGCCCCGGCACCCTGGCCCAATCCAACGCCGAGCAGGTTGTGAAGATCCGCCAGGTCCTGGAAGGCCTCTCCCTCGAGGTCGCCCAGCCCGAGGACGCCCGCGAAATGCTCAGCCTCAAGGGCGGCGACGCGGTCGGGTTCTAGGAGAGCCAAGGCGACCTCCGGCCATCTCCAGGTAGGCCGACGGCATCGCCACTTCTTCACCTGTCATCGCCGGATTTGATCCGGTGATCCATGGATGCCCGGATCAAGTCCGGGCATGACGGAGATTGGGTTGGCAAACGGGACGCTTGAGGACCGGGCGCCGCGTTCGCACCTCACACGTGCCGGGTCTCGCCGCCGTCGACGCGGAGGCTCTGGCCGACGATGTAGCCGGCGTCGTCGGACAGCAGGAATGCCGCCGCCTTGGCGACCTCGGCGACCGTGCCGATCCGGCGCGCCGGGATGCCCTGGGCGCGCGCTTCGGAATGCTCGATCGAGTCGATGGCGCCGGGCAACAGGCAGTTCATGCGCACGCCCTGGCCGGCGTAGCGGTCGGCGTGCAGCTTGGTGAAGGCGCTGACCCCCGAACGGAAGGTCGCCGAGACCGGGAAGCGCAGGGTCGGCTCGAAGGTCGAGGCCGTGGTGACGTTGAGAATGGCGCCGCCGCCCTGTCCGACCATCACCGGGGTCACCAGGCGGCTCAGGCGGATCACGCTCATCAGCACCTGGTCGAAGGCCTCAGCCCAGGTCTCGTCCCCGATCTCGAGCAGCTCGCCGGCCGCCAGGTGGCCCGGGTTGTTGACCAGGGCGTCGATCCGCCCGTAGGCCTCGAGCGTGCGCGCGATCAGGGCCTCAAGGTCGGCCGGATCCGCCACCGAGCCCTTCAGGCCGAGCCCGCCCAGTTCCTCGGCGACTCGCGGGCCGCTGTCCGAGGGCGTCATGATCGCCAGGCGATGGCCCCGCGCCGCCAGCTCCCGTGCGATGGCCGCGCCCATCCCCCGGCCGCCGCCGGTGACGATTGCGACCTTGCCTTCGGTACTGTCGGTCATGCTTTCTCTCCGCGTCTGCTGGCCTGCCCTGACTCGACAGACTAAGCCAAGCCGCGGAGCCTTGACACCGCGGCGGTCGGCGAGGCAACAGCTTTCCGGCGGTGGCCCTGCACTCTCGCAGCTGTGCGGCCAAATCACGCGAGGCGAGACCGAATGGACGCGCTGTCCTTCGCCGGAGATCTGGGCACGACCGCCGCGGTCCTGCTGATCGCGATCAGCGCCGCGACCTCCTTCCTGACCGCCGCCGCCGGGATCGGGGGCGGCGTCGTACTCCTGGCGGTCATGGCGGTCGTCATGCCCGCGCAGGCGCTGATCCCGGTGCACGGCGTGGTGCAGCTCGGCTCCAACGCCGGCCGGGCACTAATCCTGCTCCGCGATGTCAGGACCGCCGTGCTCCTGCCCTTCTGCGCCGGCAGCCTGGTCGGCGCCGGGCTCGGCGGCCTGACCGCCGTTCAGCTGCCGCCCGCCGCGCTCAAGATCGGGCTGGCCGCCTTCATCCTCTGGTCGGTCTGGGGCCGGTCCTTCACCGCAGGTGGCCGCTACGCCGCCCTGCTGACGGGCGCTTTCTCCAGCTTTTTGACGATGTTCTTCGGCGCGACCGGCACCTTCGTCTCGGCCATGGTCAAGACCCTCAAGCTCGGCCGGCTGGAGCACGTCGCCACCCATTCCGCCTGCATGGTCGCCCAGCATCTGATCAAGGTCTTCGCCTTCGGCCTGCTCGGCTTCGCTTATGGCCCCTATCTCGGGCTCGTTGCCGCCATGATCGCCAGCGGATTTCTCGGCACGGTCCTGGGCAAGCGGGTCCTCGTGAAGCTGAAGGACGAGAGCTTCCACCGGATCCTGGCCGTGGTGCTGTCGCTGCTGGCGATGCGGCTGGTCTACGAGGGCGTCGTCCTTATTCTGGCCGCGTGACGGGATCGCGGTTGAAGCCGGCCGACCGCCGGCCCTGGGGTTCAGCCGCCCCTTAAGCCCCTTTTAAGCACCGAGGGCTTAGGGTGGGGCGAAAGCGAGGCCCGCCATGCGTCCCCTGGTTCTTCTTCTGTTCCTGTTCGCGGTTTCCGGCTGCTCCGGCATGTCTGTCGAGGAGTGCAGCGTGGCCGACTGGCGCGCCATCGGCTACGAGGACGGGTCCAAAGGCCTCAGCCCGGAGGCCTACGGCAAGCACCGTCGGGCCTGCGCCGAGCACGGCGTGGCCGCCGACTTCGACGGCTATCTCGCCGGCCGCACGGCCGGCCTGGCGCACTACTGCCGGCCGCAGAACGGCTACAACCTCGGCGCCCGCGGTTCCCGCTATTCCGGCGTCTGCCCGGCCGAGCTCGAGGCCGACTTCCTGGCCGCCCACGGCGACGGCTATGGGCTCTACACCCGCCGCCGGGAGGTCAATCGCATCGCCAGGAACCTGGACCGGGCCCGCGCCCGCTCGGCGGAGATCGAGCATCAGGTTGCCGAGAGTACCACCCTTCTGATCTCGCCGGGCATCCCGCCCGCGCGGCGCGCCGAGCTGGTCATCGAGCTCAAGCAGCTGGCGGAAGAGAAGATCCGGGTCGAAGAGAGCATTCCCGCGCTCGAATACGATTACGAGGCCGCCAAGGCAGCGCTGGACGACTACCGCGCCGAGATCGCGACCCGCCCCGCCGACTGATATCAGCCTGGCGCGCCGAAGCTTCGTCGCAAACCGGGCCGCTGCCGTCCCTTCCGAACGCGTGCTAGACTACGGGATCGCTGATCCTTCGCAGTCCTTGGCGTGGCACGATGAGCAAGGCGTCCGATAGCCTTCCGGTGATCGATCTCGGCCCGCTGCGTGGCGGCACCGAGGCGGGCTTGGCTGCCGTGGCGGCCGAGATCCGGCGGGCGGCCGAAGCGGTCGGCTTCTTCTACGTCGCCAATCACGGGATCGACCCGCAGCTGGCCCGACGCGCCCAGACCGCCGCCCTGGACTTTTTTGCCCGGCCCGATTCCGAAAAGCGCAAGGTCGCGGTTGACCGGCGTAACCGCGGCTTCATGGCGATGGGCGATTGCCGCCTGCCGGGTGCCGAGGCGACCGACCTCAAGGAGGTCTTCTTCTGGGGCCCGGAGGCGGCGCCCGACGACCCGGAGGTCCTGGCCGGCCGGCCCCTGATCGGTCCGAACAACTGGCCGGATTTCCAGCCCGAGCTGCGCGCCGCGGTCTGGCCCTACTACTGCGCGGTGCTCGATGTCGGCGCCGGCCTGCTGCGGGCAGTCGCGCTCAGCCTCGGCCTGGACCCGAACTTCTTCGCCGCCTGCTACCGCAAGCCCCTGGGCCGCGGCCAGCTGGTCTTCTATCCGCCGCACCCGGTCGGGCGCGAGGTGGCGAACTTCGGCGCCGCGCCGCACTGCGACTTCGGCTGCCTGACCCTCCTGCTTCAGGACGACAATGGCGGTCTCGAAGTCCGCACCCGTGAGGATCGCTGGGTCGCGGCGCCACCGATAGAGGGAAGCCTGGTGGTCAACATCGGTGACCTCCTGGCGCGCTGGAGCAACGACCGCTTTCGCTCGACCCTGCACCGCGTGGTCAACCGCTCGGGCAACCGCCGTCTCTCGATCCCGGTCTTCTACGACCCCGACAGCAGCGCCGTCGTCGACCCCCGCGACCTCGGCCTGCCCCCGGGCCAGCCGCCTCGCTACGACGCGATCGCCGCCGGCGACTACATCATGTCGCGCAACAAGATCTCCTTCGCCCACTACGCAGAGGGCTGAACAAGGTCTGTTTCCGTCTAGGTTGATGGCGGCGCCGGGCGGACCCGGGAACCGTTGCAGCGAAGACGCTCGAGGACTCCCAGTTATCTGAATCCCAGGAATCGAACGCGGTATTTCGCCACCTTTTCCAGAGTGCCCGGGAGGACGTATCGGCTTTCCCTGAGCGTCGTGGTTGCCTTCGCAGATATCCTGCTCAGTGTGGGGCTCAGGTTGAACACGAAAAGTGTCGCCCCCTCGGCGCTCACGCCAATAATTCCCAAATCAAAGAACATGTTGGTTTCGGTCTTGTTTGTAGCTTCTACTTCTACCTTGAGAACCCTGAGCGCCTTCGTTTGAATTGCTGGATTCTCCGAGATCTTGATGTGCTTGTAACTTATACGTTCATAGTCGTGAGCCCCATTTAGCTCGGATGGATCAAACTCGATCCATCCGGAATCCACAGCTTCATCTGCCGGCGCAGGGTGGGCGAAGTGCAAGACCGAAAGCGCGCAAACCATGGAGAGCAAGTGCCTCATCAGGGCGAGGTGTTTGTGAGTGTTTCTCGTCTTTGTCATTCCTGCTGTCCCCGCAATTTCACTTCCGCTGCCAACCCGATGGCAGCGAGGCCGACATCTAGACGTGTTGAGCTAGTCCACATCATCGTCGCTGTTGCCACTGAACCGGCAAGACCCAGCATTGCCTGTGGAGCCATAAGGTCTGGAAGGTCCTACTCGGGCGGTTTTTCGCTGTCAACACGGCGACCCGCGCGCTTGTTCACTTCGATCGCGGAGCCGTAGTCCAACGGCCGGGCCGAGCATCGCTACCGCACGTCGAGGTGGGCCTCCGCCTCCACTTCGACGGTCCATTTGCCGGCGCGGACCCATTGCTGCGACGCGTCGGTCATGGGCTGGTAGTCCCAGACCGGCGGCCGTCCGATCTTGTGGGCGCGATCGATCAGGCGGCGGCGATTCTGGTCGAGGATGATGCGCGCCTTGATCTCCCGCGCGTTCCAGAGCCTCGACGCCAAAGCACTGAACTCGGCAATCCTCGGCTGCTGGTCCGCGTCCTCGGCCAGGTTCTCAAGCTCCCTGGGGTCCGTCTCCAGATCGAAAAGGATCGGCGGATCGGTCTCGCTGTAGAGGAACTTGTGGCGGGCGTCACGGAGCATGAAGGTCGGCTCGAAGACGCCTTCGGCCAGGAACTCGCCGGCGATCGCGCGCGACGGCAGGTCTTCGCCGCTCAGCGCGCCAACGAGGGACAGGCCGTCGGTTTCCAGGATCTCGGCCCGTGAGCCCTCGGCGAGTTCCTGAAGGGTGGCCAGCATGTCGACCAGGGACACGGGCGCCGCGACCCGCCGCGGAGCGAAGCGACTCGGCGCCCAGAAGATCAGGGGCACCCGCATCGACCATTCGAAGAAGGTCTTTTTGTAGAAGAGACCGCGTTCGCCCATCATGTCGCCGTGGTCGGAGGTGAAGATGACGACGGTGTCGTCCTCTAGCCCGGCCTGCGCCAGCGTTTGCATCAAGGCCTCGACCTTGGCGTCGATGTAGCTGATCGACGCGTAGTAGCCGTGACGCAGCCGTCGGAGCGTCTCGTCGGTGACGGTCGCCTCGCCGACCGAGTAGTGCTCGAAGATTCGCGCGCTGTGCGGATCCCGTTCGTTGTGCGAGATCGGGCCGACCTCGGGCAGATCGATCTCTTCGTCCGCGTAGAGGTCCCAGAATTCCGGCTGTGCGACATAGGGATCGTGCGGCGAGGTGAAGGAGATCGTAAGCAGGAATGGCTGGCGATCCTTCTTGCGCGCCTGATCGAAGAGCCAGCGCTTGGCCTGAAATTCCACTTCATCGTCATAGTCGATCTGGAGAGAGCGTGCGCAGGGCCCGGCTTCCAGAACGTTCTTCATATCCTGGAACCGGACCTTGGCCTCGGGGTCGGCCCAATTCGGGGTCCAGCCGAAATCCGAGGGGTAGATGTCGGTAGTCAGACGCTCCTCGAAGCCGTGCAGTTGATCGGGGCCGGCGAAGTGCATCTTGCCGCTGAGGCAGGTGAGGTATCCCGCCAGGCGCAGATAGTGCGCGAAGGTCGGAATCGAAGCGGGAAACTCGGGGGCATTGTCGTAGGCGCCGACCTTGTGCGGCAGCAGGCCCGACATCATCGAGAGCCGGGAGGGCCCGCAAAGCGGAGAGTTGCAGTAGGCCGCGTCGAACACGACGCCGTTCTCGGCGAGGCGGCTGATCGCCGGCGTTCGCACCAGCTTGTGGCCGTAGCTCGGCATCGCCTTGGCGCTCATCTGGTCCGCCATGATGAGCAGGATGTTGGGCTTCGACATCGCTTCGCTTCCCGTCGTTCAACACCAAGCAAAGCATAGGATCAGATTGTCGACAATACTACAATAATGTGTTAGAGACGCTCCTGAGGGGATTTCCTGCGAGTCGCTCAGGGTTGTGCGGGCGCCATGGTCGAATGGAACTTTCTGGCGGTCTTCGCCGATTTTGACCTGCTGCTTCTGGGGCTGGTGAACACCTTGAAGGTCACCGCCCTGGCGCTTCTTTTCGGCATCCCGCTCGGGCTGTTCCTGGCGCTGACGCGCCTGTCCACCATCAAGCCGCTGTCCGGTGTGGCCGCCTTCATCATCGAGTTCTTCCGCACGACCCCGCCGCTGGTTCAGCTGTTCTGGTTTTTTTTCGCCCTGCCGATCCTGATCGATGTTCGCATGACGCCCTTTATCGCGGCCATCGTCACCTTCTCGATCCAGTCGTCGGCCTTCTTTGCCGAAGTTTTCCGGGGTGGAATCCTGTCGATCGACAAGGGGCAATGGGAAGGCGCTAAGGCCATCGGCATGACCTATGGCCAGTCCCTGCGCCGGATCGTTCTGCCCCAGGCGGTCAAGCGCATGATCCCGGCCTTCATGGAGCGTTCGATCGAGCTCCTGAAGACGACGACCCTGGTCTCGACGGTCGCCTATACGGATCTGATGTTCCAGGCCAACGATCTGGCGCAGAAGACCTTTCGACCGCTGGAGGTCTACACGGTCGTCGCCGTCATCTATTTCGTTCTGATCTTCACCCTGAGCCAGCTATCGATCGCCGTCGAGCACCGCCTCGCACGCTCGGGCGAAAGTACGGTGCGCTGACATGCAGCACAGCTGGGACTTCGCCACGATCATTCAGAACTGGCCGGTTCTCTGGGTCGGACTGAAGGGCACCGTGGTCATCTTTCTGGTGACGGTGGTGTTGGGGCTCGCAGGCGGGCTCATCGTCGGCATCGGCCGCTACGCCAGAAGCAAGGTCATTCGCTGGCCAGCGACCGCCTTCGTCGAGGTCTTCCGCAACACGCCGGTGCTGGTCCAGATCATCTGGTTCTACTACGCCTTCCCGATCCTGACCGGCATCGAGGTCAACCCCTTCCTGGCGGCGGTGCTCGGCATCTCGCTCAACACCATGGCCTTCTCGGCGGAGATCTACCGCGCCGGCATCCAGTCAATCGAGCCGGGCCAGTGGGAGGCCGGCAAGGCGATCGGCATGACCTATACGCAGACCCTGCGCCGGATCATCTTGCCGGTCGCCATCAAGAGGGTGCTGCCGGCGCTGACCAACAGGGGCATCGAGGTCTTCAAGATGTCGACCCTGGCCTCGGTCGTGGCCTACGTCGAGACGCTCAATCAGGCGAAGCTGATCGCCGATCTGAACTTCAACCCGATCGAATCCTACACCGCGGTGGCGCTGATGTTCTTCGCCGTCCTCTACCCGGTGGTGCAAGCGACCTACGTGCTGGAACGCCGGCTGCGCAGAAGTGACTGAGAGTTCGCCATGACCGAGATCGTCAGAATCGAGAACCTGCACAAGAGCTTCGGCGAGCTCGCCGTTCTCAAGGGCATCGACCTCACCGTGGAGACCGGCGAGACCGTCGTCCTCCTGGGGTCCAGCGGGTCCGGCAAGAGCACCTTGCTGCGCTGCGTGAACTTCATGGAGACGCCGACCGAAGGGCGGGTCTACCTGCATGGAGAGCTTGTCGGAACCGAGCGCAATGGGGAGGTACGCTATCGGGAGCGGGACCTCTGCGCCTTGCGGACCCGGATCGGCATGGTCTTCCAGCACTTCAATCTGTTTCCCCACATGACGGTGCTGGAGAACGTCATGGAAGGCCAGACGACAGTGCTCCGGCGTAGTAAGGCGGAGGCCGAAGCAAAGGCCCGCCAGCAGCTCGAACGCGTCGGCTTGGCCGAGAAGGCGGATCAATACCCGGCCCGGCTCTCCGGCGGACAGAAGCAGCGTGTGGCGATCGCACGTGCCCTGGCGATGGACCCGGACGTGATGCTCTTCGACGAGGTCACCTCGGCGCTGGATCCCGAGCTGGTCGGGGAAGTGCTCAAGACCATGCGCCAGCTTGCCGACGAGGGCATGACCATGCTGGTGGTCACGCACGAACTCGGTTTCGCCTTCCACGTCGCCAACCGGGTCCTGTTCCTCAACGAGGGAACGATCCTGGAGCAGGGCGAACCGCAGAGTATCCTCAAGCAACCGCAGACGACGCGCATGCGCGAATTTCTGGAAGGGCACTCGCTCTTCAAGCTGCCTGACTGATAAGGCAGGCACAGGACACCAAAGGGAGGAGATTAGTCGTGAAGAACCTCGCAACCGGATTGATGCAATGCATCGCAGGCCTCGCAGCCCTTCTCGTGTTGAACACCGGCGCCGGCGCCCAGGACCAATCCACCTGGGATGCCATCCAGGCCAACGGCAAGCTGCGCATGGGGGTGACGCAGGCGCCGCCTTGGTACTCCAAGAACCCGGCGACCGGCGAATGGGACAGCGGCCTGATCGTGTCGATCGGCCAGTCGATGGCCGGTGAGTTGGGTGTCGAGCTGGAGACAGTGGAGGTCACCTGGGCGACTGCGATCGCCGCCCTTCAGGCGAACAAGATCGACATGATGTTCCTCGACGCCACACCGAAGCGGGCCATGGTCGTCGACTACCCCTTCCAGCCGCTTCTCTACATCTCTCTCGCCGTCCTCGCGCGCGACGACCTTCCGGTCGAGAGCTGGGAAGACCTGAACAAGCCGGAAGTCAAGGTCGCGGTGCCGCAGGCAACCAGCATGGACGAATTCCTGACCCGCACCATTCCAAACGCGGACATCCAGCGCTTCCCGGACAACGGCGCCGCCCTGGCCGCATTTCAGTCCCGCCGCGTGGACGCCGTCTCGCTCTTCCATCCGCCCTTGCTGTCGGCACGCAAGAAGTTCGGCGCCGGCAAGATCGTGATTCCGACCCCGGCCTTCAGTTCTCCGTCGTCCATGGCCGTGCGGCGCGAGGCGGACAAGACCTTCCGCGACTGGGTCAGCCACACGATCTTCTACTACTACGAGACCGGCCGCACCCAGCGCTGGTACGACGAGTTCCTGACGTCCTTCGGCCTGGACCCGAAGGCGTCGCCCGTCATCCAGCGAGAGCTCTTGTTCGCCAAGTGATCTTGAGCCGGCAGCGGGCGGTGCTCGCTGCCGGTCTGTTTTTGACATGACCGGACCCGAAGCTATGTCGACCCATGATGCGCTGGAAGATCCGCGCAACCGTGACATTCGCATTTATGTCGACGGCGAGATCCTGCACCGCGACGCGGCCAAGGTATCGGTCTACGACAGCGGCTTCCTGCTCGGCGACGGCGTCTGGGAAGGCTTGCGGGTCCACAAGGGGCATGTCTGCTTTCTCGAGGAGCATCTCGATCGACTTTTCGAGGCTGCAAACTATATCGATCTCGACATCGGTAAGACCCGGCAGGAGCTGACCGAAGCGGTCCAAGCGACGCTCGCGGCGAATGACATGGTCGACAACGTGCACATCCGCCTGATGGTGACTCGCGGGCGAAAGCGCAAACCCTTCCAGCATCCCCATCTCAGCGTCTTCGGCTCGACCCTCGTCATCATCGCCGAACACTCGCAACCGAGCGACGTGATCGACCGGGGCATCCGCCTTCATACCGTCCCGCATCACCGCGGCCTGCCGCTCACCCAGGACGCCAAGCTCAATTCCCATTCCAAGCTGAACTGCATCATCGCACTCAATCACGCGCTGCGGGCCGGCGCCGACGAGGCGCTGATGCTCGACCCCTTCGGTTTCGTCAACACCACGAACGCCTGCAACTTCTTCATCGTCCGCAGGGGCGAGGTCTGGACCTCGACGGGGGACTACTGCCTGAACGGAATCACCCGGCGCAAGGTGATTGAGCTCTGCCGCGCGAACGAGATTCCGGTGTTCGAGCGCAACTATTCCCTGGTCGACGCCTATAGTGCCGATGAAGCCTTCTTGACCGGGACCTTCGGTGCACAGACACC
>JASJAL010000132.1 GCA_030067055.1 Kiloniellales bacterium
GCCTTTTCGGCCAGCATGATCGTCGGAGCGTTGATGTTGCCGCTGGTGACAGAAGGAAAGGCCGAGGCGTCGACCACCCGCAGCCCCGCGACGCCATGGACCTTGAGCTCCGGATCGACGACCGAGGCGTCCGGGTCCGATCCCATGCGGCAGGTGCAGCTCGGGTGGAACACGGTCGAGGCGTGGGCGCGGATCGCGGTCCGCAACGCGTCCTCGTCCTGCGCCTCCGGCCCCGGCCGGATCTCGCGCTCGATGATCGCGCGCAGGGCCGGGGTCTCGGCCAGGCGGCGGACGAGGCCGACGCCGGCCAGCATGGCCGCCCAGTCCTCTTCGGTGTCGAGGTAGTTCGGCCGGATCTCCGGCGCCGCGAAGGGATCGGGCGAAGACAGGCGCAGGCTGCCGCGGCTGGTCGGGCGGCAGGGGCTGAAGCCAAGGAACAGCCCGGGGAAGGGGTCCGGGCTCATCAGCGGTCGTTTGCCGGCCGGCGCCCGGGTGTAACTCACCGGCGAGAAGTAGAGCTGCAGGTCGGGCCGCGCCAGCTCCGGCCGGGACCTGATGAAGCCGCCGCCCTGGTTGACGCTCAGGGTCAGCGGCCCCTGCCGCAGCAGGAGGAACTGCAGGCCGCTCCGGAGCCGGCCCCACCAGGGCCCCAGCACCTGGTTCAGGGTCGGCACCGTCGCGCGGAAGAGCAGGTCGTAGCCGAGGTGGTCCTGCAGGTTCGCGCCCACCGCCGGGTTGTCCCGGACGGGCGCGATGCCCAGGCCCTGCAGCAACGCACCCGGGCCGATGCCGGAAAGCTGCAGCAGCTGCGGCGAGTTGACGGCGCCGGCGGAGAGGATCACCTCGCGCCGGGCCCGTGCGACCTGCCGCGCGCCGCCGCGCCGGTATTCCACGCCCAGGGCCCGGCCGTCCTCGAAGAGGATCCGCGTCGCCTGGGCGCGGGTCAGCACCGCCAGGTTGCGCCGCCGCATCGCCGGCCTCAGGTAGCAGCGCGCGGTCGAGGCCCGCAGGCCGCTCCGGGTCGTGATCTGGTAGATGGCGGCGCCCTCCACCTGGCCCCCGTTGTAGTCCTCGGTGACCGGCAGCTGCGCTTCCCGCGCGGCCTGGAGGTAGCTCCGGCACAGGGGATGCACCTCGTCGCGGACATCGGCCACCGCCAGCGGCCCGCCGGCACCGCGCCCGTCCTTGGCGCCCCCGGCCCAGTCCTCCAGGCGCTCGAAGTAGGGCGCCACCGAGGCCCAGTCCCAGCCGGTCGCCCCGGCCGCCGCCCAGTCGTCGAAGTCGCCGGGATGGCCGCGCGCGTAGACCATGGCGTTGATCGAGGAGGAGCCGCCCAGGACCTTGCCACGCGGCCAGTAGCTCCGTCGCCCGGCCAGTGCCGCTTCCGGCTCGGTCTGGTACTTCCAGTTGACGCGGTCGTCGTAGAAGGTCTTGCCGTAGCCGATCGGCATGCTGATCCAGAAGCTCCGCTCCGAGCCCCCGGCCTCCAGCACCAGCACGCGGCTCCCGCCGTCGGCGCTCAGCCGGTTGGCCAGCACCGATCCCGCCGATCCGGCTCCGACGATGACGTAGTCGGCCTCTGTCTCCCTCGTCACGGGCATACCCTAGCCAAGACCGAGTTCGCGCTTTGCCGCAAGTCCGGTCATGGCGGCGCCGGTTCTTCTCAAGCAATCCTGCTGTTCGAAATCGGGCCGAAGTCCGCTGCAAATTGGCGACGACGAGCCGGAAGTGGGCTCTGTGTGACAGGAATTCTACAATGCCATTTGGCGTGTGCACCGAATTGGATTGGCCGGCAGCGCCATGCTAGTGTCTTCCGCCTGCCGGGATTCCCGTCTCGGCACCTTTGCTTTGACCATTGACCACATAGTGCGCGATTTCAAATAGATAGACACAAGAAACGCTGGGGAGAGCTTCATGAGACCGTTCAAGAAAATCCTTGCCACGACCACGGCTCTGGCCGTCGCGGTGCTCGCGGCGGCGGGCGCGGCCCAGGCCGAACAGACGCTCCGGCTGCTGACCTGGGGCAGCTATGCGCCGGACAAGGTCGTCGAGATGTTCGAGGCGAAGTACCCGGACATCAAGGTCGAGGTCACCTTCTCGAACAACGAGGAGATGATTTCCAAGCTGCGTGCGACCGGCGGCGCCGGCTTCGACCTGGCGCAGCCGAGCCACGACCGAGTCTACGCGGCGCAGCTCGAGTACGACATCTACAAGCCGATGGACCTGTCCAAGATCGACACCGCGGTCATGGACCCCAACCTGCTGTCCGGGGTCAAGGCCAACACCACGATCGAGGGCGCGGTCTACTCGGTGCCGCACCAGTGGGGCACCTCGGGCCTGATGGCCGACAAGACCAAGGCGCCCGACTTCAAGTCCTGGGCCGACCTCTGCGATCCCAAGTACAAGGGCAAGACCTCGATGCGGCTGAAGCGGACCATCCTGCTCGGCACCGCTTTTGCCATGGGCGAGGACCCCTTCGCGGCCTACGCCGATCTCCAGAAGTACCAGAGCATCCTCGACCGGGTCGCCGAAAAGCTGATCGCCTGCAAGGACAACATCAAGGCCTACTGGAAGGGCGGCGACGACCTCTCCAGTCTCATGCTCTCGGGCGAAGTCATTGCCTCTGAGACCTGGGACTCGACGGCCTTCAAGCTCTACGGCGAGAACCCCAACATCGTCTTCGTGCCGCCCGAGACCGGCGCCCTGGCCTGGATCGACACCTTCACCATTCCGCGCAAGGGCAAGGCCGACGACGCCGCCTACAAGTGGATCAACTTCGTCATGCAGCCCGAAATCGTCACCTTGATATCGGGTAACTCCGGCGCCATCGCCGCCGTCCAGGGCGGCGTCGACATGATGCCGGATGACAAGAAGGCCGCAGTCAAGGCCGCCTTCAGCGACGCTGACATCGCGAACCTCAAGTTCTTCGCCAACATCCCGCCGGGTGTCGAGGACATGGAGGGCAAGACCTTGGAGAAGATCAAGGCCGCGACCTCCAACTAGGGCTGCGCGCGGGAGAGGGGGCCGACACCGCCTCTCCCGCACACCCTCTGTTTCCCCTTTCTGCTTGCTGGCGGCGATGGACTACGACCTCGAGTGCGACGGGATTCGCAAGCGCTTCGGCAGCCTGACCGCGGTCGACGACGTCTCCTTCAAGATTCCCTCCGGCTCCTTCTTTTCGATCCTTGGGCCCTCCGGCTGCGGCAAGACCACCCTGATGCGCATCATCGCCGGCTTCGAGGAGCCGGATGACGGCGACGTCGTCATCAAGGGCAAGTCGGTCCTCAACGCCCCGCCCAACAAGCGCAACGTCAAGATGGTCTTCCAGCACCTGGCGTTGTTCCCGATGATGAACGTGGCCGAGAACATCGCCTACGGCCTGCGCTGCCGCGGGGCGGACAAGGCCGAAATTGAGCGCCGGGTCGCCGACGTCCTGGAGCGCATCCGGCTGCCGGACGTCGCCGAGAAGGAGATCCATCAGCTCTCCGGCGGCCAGAAGCAGCGAATTGCCATCGCTCGCTGCATGGTCCTGGACCCGGACGTCCTGCTGCTCGACGAGCCCCTCGGCGCCCTGGACCTCAAGCTGCGGGAGAGCATGAAGATCGAGCTCAAGCAGCTGCAGCACCAGTTCGGCACGACCTTCGTCTACATCACCCACGACCAGTCCGAAGCCCTGGTCATGTCCGATCACGTCGCGGTCATGAAGGACGGCGTCTTCGAGCAGGTCGGCACGCCACAGGAGCTCTACAGCCGTCCGCGCACGGCCTTCGTGGCCGGCTTCGTCGGCGACAGCAACCGCTGGAAAGGCCGGGTCATCGAGAACGACGCGCAGGGCGTCAAGGTCGAGACCGAGACCGGCGTGCCGCTGGTCGCCGCGGCCGGGGACGACGACAGCTACGCGCCGGGGACCGCGGTCGAGGTCTTCGTGCGCCCCGAGTTCATCTCCGTGACACCCAGCGGCAAGGCCGGCGCGGCGGCGGCCGAAGGCGCCAACGTCCTGAGCGGAACGGTCGACAGCCTGCTCTTCAACGGCGCCAACAGCCGCGTCCTGGTGCGCAGCAGCGCCGACAGCCTGATCGAGGTGGATTTCCCGCTGAACGACGAGAGCATCGAGCTGCGGCCCGGCGAAGCCGTCGACCTGTCGTGGGCGCAACGGCGGAGCACCTGCTTCCGCGCGCCGGAGTAGCGGGCCGATGATGCAGAAAGACCTGCGTCGGCTGTCGCTGATCTTGCTGCTGACCCCCTTCGTGCTGTGGATCCTGCTGCTGATCATCCTGCCGCACGTCGGGATCCTCGTGCTCTCTCTGCAGGAGAAGATTGCCCCGCGGGTCTACGGCTACGGCCTGGGCAACTTCATCGAGTTCTTCCAGGAACCGATCTACTGGAACACCCTGCTGCGCACGGCGACGATGTCCCTCCTGGTGACCGCCATCACCCTGGTCGTCGGCTTCCCCATCGCCTACTACATCGCGAAGGTCGCCCGGCGGCAGACCAAGGGCGCGCTCTTCCTGCTCTGCCTGATCCCGCTCTGGGTCAGCGATCTCGTCCGGGCCTTCGGCTGGATCATCCTGCTGCGCGAGACCGGGGTGGTCTCCGGCCTGCTGCAGTGGATCGGCCTCGTGAGCGGCCCGGTCGAGCTGCTCTACAACGACGTCACGGTGGTCATCGGCCTGGTCTACACCGTCATGCTTTTCATGATCGTACCGCTGGTCTCGACGCTCGACGGCATGGACGACAGCCTGATCGAGGCCGGCTATAACCTGGGCGGCAACGGTCTGACGGTCCTGCGGCGCATCATCATCCCCTATGCCATGCCCGGGGTCGTCGCCGGCTGCATCGTGGTCTTCATGCTGACCGCGGGCAGCTACCTCACGCCGATCCTGCTGGGCGGCAAGAACAGCAGCTGGTTCACCGAGCAGATCTACGACCAGTTTATCACCCGCTACAACTGGGAATCGGGCGCGGCCTTCGGGTTGCTTCTGCTGGCCTTCACGTCGCTCACGGTATGGCTGGGCCTGCGGCTCAGCGGCCAGACCCTGGCCAGCACCGTGGCGCGGAGCTAGCGGCGATGACCCAGAAAGCCGTCGGCAGGTTGATGTTCCATGGCTACGTGGCAGCCTTCTTCGTCTATCTGGCCGCACCCCTGTTCGCCGCCGGGCTCTTCGCCTTCAACGATTCCCTGTTTCCCTCGCTGCCCTGGCGGGGCTTCACGCTCGACTGGTTCTTCAACGATACCGAACCCAAGCTCGGCATGTTTCACGATCGCCGCTTGCTCAGCGGCCTCAGGAACTCCTTTTTCGTCGCCATCGCGGTGTCCACGCTTTCGGTTTTCGTCGGGACCTGCAACGCCTTCCTCTTCGAGCGCGGCAGCTTTCCCGGCAAGCAGTTCCTCTACATGCTGATGGTCGTGCCGCTGGTCATACCCGGCGTCATCCTCGGCATCTCGATCCTGGTCCTGGCGAGCTCCGTCGCCAACGGTTTCGAAGACAACCTCGATCTCGAGCTGGACTTCCTGCGCCCCGGCCTCTTGCTGGTGATCCTGGGGCAGTTCTCCTTCATCACCACGATCACCTCCCTGGTGATCGCCGCCCGGCTCCGCAAGTTCGACTACGCCATGGAGGAGGCCGCCCTGAACCTGGGCGCCGGCCGTCTGCGGGTGCTCCGGACAATCACCCTGCCCTTCCTGCGGCCGGCTCTCATCGCTTCAGGCCTGGTCGCCTTCCTGGTCTCCTTCGAGAACTTCAACACCACCTTGATGCTGGTCGGCTCCGACGCGCCGCTCACCATCACCATGTACGACCGCATGGTGAAGGTCGGCTCGACCCCGGTCCTGAACGCGGTCTCCTTCTTCCTGATGGTCGGATCGGGCGCGCTGGCCCTGATCAGCATCATCGCCCAGCGCGAGAAGAAAACCGCACCCGCGGCCGTCGAGGCGGCCACCGCTTGAACGGCGCGGAGGGTCGGATTTCCTCCCAACCGCGAAGCGTCCCGCCCGTGACCGTTTGTCTCGAAACTGCCTCGGGCTTAGCCCGCCGGACGATGTGACGTTGGGTGCCAGGGCAATGCCTGTCGAGGTTCGGCCGCTGAGTCCGCTTTAAGGCTCTAACTCGCCCTTGCCGTGGTTGTTCTGTGAAGGTCGAGTCTAGCCAGAAGCTGCCCTGCGGCGAGACAAATGCCCTTGCGAAATCCACCTTGGTCGGGATCTTTGGAGGTCATTTTGCGCGGTTGCAGTTAGCGCTGGTGAGACCGTGCATGCTAAGTCCCGCACCTGGCGACTTAGGTGTGCTGAGCTAGAAAGGCCAGGATATCCCGTTCCAGCAACGGCCACACCGGATCGTTCTCCGTTACGACGTGATTGACGCTATCGTAGGCGATGAAGCGCGATGCCGGCAGACCAGCGGCTAGCTTGCGGCCCTGTGCTATTGGCTGCATTCGATCGCCGCGACAATGGCAAACAAGGCAAGGCGCAGAGACTTTTGACAAGAGCTCGGTAATGTCGAGATGGTCCACGACTTGACGGAAACGGCCAATATTGTCCGGCGAGATCATGTCATGCATATCTTCGGCGAACCGACGCCGCTCTTCCTCGCTGGCGCCGGGAACAATAATTTGTGCCAGCAAGTCCCGCAGCGATGGATAGTCGTCGTCCCAGCCTGCTGTCATCATCGCCTTAAAGGCCTCGGCGAGTTCGCGATCCTTCCTCGAGCCGCGCTTCGCACGACCGACCGGAAATCCACCGATCATGACCATGGTAGAGACCCGCCTTGGTTGGCGTGCTGCAAACGCAGCGCCAATGGCACAACCCTGCGAAATAGCAAGAATGGGTGCCCGCTCCACCTCCGATGCGTCGAACACGCGTTCCAAATCGTCCACAAACCGATCGAAGGAAATGTCTGCCACCTCCCAATCGGACAGGCCGTTGCCGCGTGCATCGAAGCGAACCAAGCGATATCGCTCAGCAATTGAGTTGGTAATCGGCGCTAGCCCAGGATGGCGCCAGTCCAGCTCCAAGTGACCAATCCAATTGGGCGCCTTAACAACCGTCGGGCCAGCACCATTTACGGTCCAAGCGAGGCGAACATTGTCCTCGGTCCTACAGAAACGGATCTCTTGAGCGTCAGCCAGAGACGCACGGTGCGCTTCTACTTCTGGGTCGGTGAAGTCGACCGAAAGTACTTCTATCGGTTGAGCAATTCCTTTGAAACTGTGTGCGCCTTCGCGTCTGAGCCGCACAGGAAGATTGCTGCCCGCCAGATCGCAAAATATCCGCGAGGCAAGGATACCACCAGGTTGAGCCGCCGCTTGCAGACGGGAAGCAATGTTGATGCCATCGCCGAAGATGTCGTCACCCTCGACAACGACGTCACCGGCATGTAGCCCGGCGCGCAGGATGATTGGCTCTGGGGAGCGGTAAGGCGAATCGGGCCGCCGCAGCTCCTGTTGTATCTGCACAGCGCACCGAAGTGCCTGAGTGGCCGCAGAGAATTCTATCAATGCGCCGTCACCCAGAAGCTTGACCACCCGGCCCTCAGCAGCCGCGACAGCGGGAGTTACGACGGACCGAAAGATCGCATTCAGTGCTGCAAGGACGCTCGCAGAATCCTCCTGCATCATGCGGCTGTAGCCGACGACGTCGACCGCCAGGATCGCGGAAAGTCTTTGCTTCATCGCGTTCTCCCGTATCAGGGAGGTTGGCTTCCTAGACTTTGATGTTACAGCTATATCGCAAAAGACAGTACCACACGTTGGCAACTGCGATTGGGAGCGCGAGCATCCAATACTCTCATTATCCTGGCTGCCTTTAAGTCCGAACAGGGTCACTTTTCTCCGTGACCGACCGTCGTCACACACGTCCGGGAACTGTAGAGTAGCGGTCCTTTCTCGCCCCGCGGGCTGAAGCCGGAACCAGGCTCGACTCCTCGTGAACATGGCCTGAACGGAAGCCTTTCGGCATCTGTGTCTCTTGAGGCGGAGCAGTGAGCGGGGTCTACGCTTGCTGTAGCGAGTTTGCGGCCCCTTGATCCAGATCACGAGGCGTCCCCATCGCCCGCGCTACCTAAGCTGGTCATGCGAATTATGGGAATCGTTGCGGGCCTTCTATCATGCCTCCTGGTCGGCGCATGTGTGCCGGTCCCTGTGCCCGGAAAGGATCCGCCGGACCATGCGGGCCTGAAGGAAAGGGCCTCGAGGCCGGAGATCGAGATCGAACTCGGGACTCCCAAGGCGTGCCACGCTCTGGACGAGGAGTGGGAGCTCTGCACCTACAGATACCGCCACGGCGCTCTGGTCTGGAGCTGGATCGGTTTGGCGCCGCCCTACATACCCTTGTTCGACCCGACGGTCTGGGAAGCCCAAAAGAGCGGCGAAGTGTTTCTCATCTATGATGGACAAGGGAAGCTGGTAGAGATTTTCGTCTCTGAGAAAACGGCTGAACACTACGCAAGCTTACGGTTTAGGGCCAAGGCGGGGGATCCTGAGGCCCAGTATGAAACTTCCTTTAGCGCGACGAAGCCAGCGCAGATCTATCGCTGGCTCTGTCTTTCCGCGAGCCAGGGGTTCGCAAAGGCCTCGGCTGAGCTCGGCCGCATCCGTCGCGACGGGACTCGAGGCCTGCGTCGGGACTTGGAACATTCTCTGAACTGGTGGCGCCTGGCGGAACAGCAGGGCTACCCCGGGGCGCCCCGTTACCGATCTGAGATCGCCATCTTCCTACCTCCGGAACAGATCGCAGAGGCACGGCGCATCGCCGCCGTCTGGCCGCCCGGCGACTGCGAAGCGGATGTGGCGTGGCTGTCGGAGACGTCGGCGAGCGACGACACGCTCGCGGCTTCAAAGCGATCGCACATTCGGACCCGGGAAATGGCAATTCGGGGAGAAAAGGGGGCGCAATGGCGTCTCGGTGCCGCCTATCAGGACGGGGAGGTTGTGGAGGAGGACCACGAGCGAGCGTACTTCTGGTACAGCCTGGCCGAACGTCAGTGCCACCCCGAGGCCGCTGCGCGCCTCGAGCAGGTGAGCGTCGAGCTTCGCGCGGACGACCGGGCAAGGCTGGATCGTGCAGTTGAAAAGTGGGGGCCAGGCCAATGCCGTATTGTGGCCGAACAGGAAACCGGCCCGGTCAAGGATAGCCCGACTTCCCCGGTTCTTGACCCGGAACCCTACTGGCTCGCCTACGTCAACAAGGGCTTGCCTGACGTCGACAGGCTGGCGGCCTTGTGCGTGGCGGCCGACCAGGGGCATCAAGTCGCCCGCTTGGAGATCGCCAGAAAGTACTGGTTCGGGGTTGAGCCCTTCCCCGAGGACCGTGCGATGGCGCACATGTGGCAGATCGTCGCCGCGCGGGGTGCCGGCACCTTCGCCAAAAACCAGATGCACTTGCACGCCAATAGGCTGAGCGAAATCGAACTCCGAGAAGCCACGGTCTTGGCAGAGGCCTGGAAACCGGGCTTCTGCCGTCTCCAGCTTCAGCAGCTGACAGGCGGCTTGACCAACTGAGTCCTTGATGTCGTTTCTGGGTCAAGCGGGGTCTAACCCACTTCGCACTGCCTTGGCGCCCGTCCGAGCAACAGCGGGCTTTGCCGCAGTCGATCTGGGAGTTCCGGGCTCGGAGGGTTCCAGAACTTGGCAGTCCCGTCGGGGGCGAGCCTTTTCCGCCTCAAGGGGGAAAGTTGTCGATCCAGGCTGCAGTTTGCTGAACGCGGGGACCACGTTCTGGCCCGCGCATGTTGGCCCAGGAGTTCCTATTCGAACTAATGGCGCAACAGCCAGCGCGGCGTCTGGTTCTTGTAAGCCTCGTACTGAGCGCCGAAGCGCTCCAGCAGCAAGCCTTCCTCCACGCCCACCTGCGCCGTCACCGCCCATGTGCCGGCGGCCAGGCACACCAGCGTGAACAGCGATGGCAGGGCCAGGAACAGCCCGAGCTGAGCCACGACGACGCACAGCATCATCGGATTGCGCGAAACCCCGAAGGGACCCTTGGTGATCAGACGGGTACGTTCCTCGGCTCGCGTGCCGGATCGCCAATCCTCGCCCATGTAGCCGTGAATCGCGACGACGACCGCGAACCCAGAGAGCAAGAGGACGTTGCCAAGGATGAGCACGAGAGGATGCCATAAGGCATCGAAGGTGAGTAAGTACCGGTCGATCCCGGGCCACACGAGGCGGGCAACGCAGACCAGCAGGATCAGTACGCGAAACACCCGAAAGGTGAAATGAGTTGCCCAGTGCAGGGTCCCGGGATGACCGGCGAA
>JASJAL010000133.1 GCA_030067055.1 Kiloniellales bacterium
CGCGGGATGTCGTGCCAGGCCAAGACCTCGGACATGCAGGGGTCGATGCGCCGCTCGATGACCAGGGTGTTGGCCTGGGCGGCCTGCTGCAGGTTGGCGAAGTGGCTGCCCTGGATCCGCTTCTGGCGCATCCAGACGAAGCGCGCGTCCATGGTCAGGTTGTAGCCGGTGGTGCCGGCGCAGAACACGACCATGCCGCCGCGCTTCACCACGAAGCAGGAGACCGGGAAGGTGTGCTCGCCCGGGTGCTCGAAGACGAAGTCGACGTCGTTGCCCTTGCCGGTGATCGCCCAGATCGCCTTGCCGAACTTGCGGCACTCCTTCATGTACTCGCCGTAGCCGCCCTGGTCGTTGACCTCGGGCAGGCGGCCCCAGCAGTTGAAGTCCTTCCGGTTGATCACGCCCTTGGCGCCGAGCTGCAGGACGAAGTCGCGCTTGTCGTCGTCGGAGATGACCCCGATCGCGTTGGCGCCGGCGGTCGCGATGAGCTGGACCGCCATGGTGCCGAGGCCGCCCGAGCCGCCCCAGACCAGGACGTTGTGGCCGGGCCGTAGGATGTGCGGGCGATGCCCGAAGAGCATGCGGTAGGCGGTCGCCAGGGTTAGGACGTAGCAGCCGCTCTCCTCCCAGGTCAGGTGCCGGGGGCGCGGCATGAGCTGGCGGTCCTGGACCCGGCAGAACTGGGCGAAGGAGCCGTCCGGGGTCTCGTAGCCCCAGATCCGCTGCGAGGGCGAGAACATGGGATCGCCGCCGTTGCACTCCTCGTCGTCGCCGTCGTCCTGGTTGCAGTGCACCACGACCTCGTCGCCGACCTTGACGCGCTTCACCTTGGAGCCGACCGCCCAGACGATGCCGGAGGCATCCGAGCCGGCGATGTGGTACTCGGCCTTGTGCACGTCGAAGGGCGAGATCGGCAAGCCGAGCGAGGCCCAGACGCCGTTGTAGTTGACCCCCGCGGCCATCACCATGACCAGGACGTCGTGACTGTCCAATTCGGGCGTGTCGACCACCTCGACCTGCATCGCGTCCTTGGGTTCCGCGTGACGCTCGCGACGGATGGCCCAGGCGTACATTTGCTTGGGCACGTGGCCGAGTGGCGGGATCTCGCCGACCTCGTAGAGGTCTTTTTTCGCCTGGCCGGCGGTCAGCTCGATGATCTCGGCGGTGTTGTCGGTCATCCCCGTTCCCTTCTCTTGGCGCCGCTCGGGCCCTTTGCTATGGCGGGCCGTGTAAGCTCGGCAGGTGGTCCTGAAACGCTGCCGGTTCCCGGCTCGGCCGGCAGGTCCCGATCGCAGTGGACAGCGATATTGGGCCTTGCTCGCCGTTGCGTTTTGCTTGACTCTTAGCCGCTGGAAGGCTTTTTTGCAACGCACAATGTTTCGGCTTATTACCGTATCGGGCCTGGGAAAGAAATAAAGTTTCGTTGTGTGGTCAAGTTACGAAACATGCTTGTTTTTTTGAGGTGAGTCATGGCCGACGGAAGCAAGGGGACGCGCCCTGAGGGGCCAGGGGATGCTGCGACGCGGCGGGATCGGCCCTGGCTGATCCGGACTTATGCCGGGCATTCGACCGCGGCGGCCTCCAACGCCCTCTACCGCCAGAACCTGGCGCGCGGCCAGACCGGGCTGTCGGTGGCCTTCGACCTGCCGACCCAGACCGGCTACGACTCGGACCACGAGCTGGCCCGCGGCGAGGTCGGCAAGGTCGGCGTGCCGGTCGGGCACCTGGGCGACATCCGGCAGCTCTTCGAGGGCATCCCGCTGGAGCGGATGAACACCTCCATGACCATCAACGCAACGGCGCCCTGGCTGCTGGCGCTCTACGTCGCCTGCGCCGAGCAGCAGGGCGTGGCCCGGAACCAGCTTTCCGGCACGACCCAGAACGACATCCTCAAGGAGTACCTCTCGCGCGGCACCTACGTCTTTCCGCCGCAGCCCTCGATGAAGCTGACCACCGACGTGATCGCCTTCACCTACCGCGAGATCCCAAAGTGGAATCCGGTCAACGTCTGCTCCTACCACCTGCAGGAGGCCGGCGCGACGCCGGTCCAGGAGCTGGCCTTCGCGCTGGCCAACGCCCAGGCGATCCTGGATGCGGTGCGCGCAGCCGGCCAGGTTCCAGCCGAGGACTTCCCCAAGGTGGTCGGACGGATCTCCTTCTTCGTCAACGCCGGGGTGCGCTTCATCACCGAGCTTTGCAAGATGCGCGCCTTCACCCGGATGTGGGACGAAATCTGCGCCGGCCGCTACGGCGTCGAGGACCCCAAATTCCGGCGCTTCCGCTACGGCGTCCAGGTCAACTCCCTGGGCCTGACCGAGCAGCAGCCGGAGAACAACGTCTACCGCATCCTGCTCGAGATGCTGGCCGTGGTCCTGTCCAAGGACGCCCGCGCCCGTGCGGTGCAGCTGCCGGCCTGGAACGAGGCCCTGGGCCTGCCCCGGCCCTGGGACCAGCAGTGGTCCCTGCGCCTGCAGCAGATCGTCGCCGAGGAAACCGACCTCCTGGAATACGGCGACATCTTCGAGGGCGCAGGCGAGATCGAGGCCAAGGTCGCCGAGCTGATCGCCGAGGCCGAGGCCGAGCTGGCCCGGATCGAGGAGCTGGGCGGCGCGGTCGCGGCGGTCGAGGCCTCCTACATGAAGGAGCGCCTGGTCGAGAGCAACGCCCGGCGCCTGGCCGCGATCGAGGCCGGCGAGCAGGTCGTGGTCGGGGTCAACGCCTACACCGAATCGGAAGCCTCGCCGCTGACCACCGGCGAGGGCGATTTCCTGACCATCGATCCCGCGGTCGAGGCCGAGCAGGTCGCGGCGCTTCAGGCCTGGCGCGCGGGCCGGGACCCGGCCGCGGTAGGCGCGGCGCTGGAGGCCCTGGGCGCAGCGGCCAAGGAAGACCGCAACATCATGGAGCCCTCGATCGCCTGCGCCCACGCCGGGGTCACGACCGGCGAGTGGACCGAGGCGCTGCGCCGGATCTGGGGCGAGTACCGGGCGCCGACCGGGGTCGGCCGGTCGGTCGGCCTGGGCGCGGACGGCGCCGGGCTGGCGGCGGTGCGCCAGCGGGTCGAGGAGGTCTCCAAGCGGCTCGGCCGGCGGCTCAAGATGCTGGTCGGCAAGCCCGGCCTGGACGGCCACTCCAACGGCGCCGAGCAGATCGCGGTGCGCGCCCGCGACGCCGGCTTCGAGGTGGTCTACGAGGGCATCCGCCTGACCCCGGCGCAGATCGCCGGCGCCGCCCTGGAAGAGGGCGTGCACGTGGTCGGCCTCTCGATCCTCTCCGGCTCCCACGTGCCCCTGGCGCAAGAGGTGATTCGCCACCTGGGCGCCCAGGGCCTTGGCGAGGTCCCGGTGGTCGCCGGCGGCATCATTCCGCCCGAGGACGCCGCCCTGCTGGCGGAGGCCGGCATCGCCGCGGTCTACACCCCCAAGGACTACGACCTGACCGCGATCATGGCCGACATCGTCGACATCATCGACCGCAGCCACAAGGAAGCGGCGTAAACGGGCTGCTTCCAATTCGTGATCTCGTGATCCGACCTGACCTGTGAGGGCCGGGGCGCTGCGGCTGCCTCTGTGGCAATTGGCACTGCGCCACTGAAACAAACGCTCGATTCTAAATCCGGGACACTTCGCGCGCGGCCTGCGGCCGGCGACAGATGGGCGACTCAGCCCGCAGCCGGTGACGCGGTCAGCACCAGCAAAGGCGTGCGACGACCCCACGGGAGACGGTGAGGAGGATTTCGGAAAACTCGACCGAGAAGAGGTGAACCATGCGACGGACGATGAAGGGTGGCTCCTCGAAGCTCCTGGCCAGCGCGGTCCTGATGCTGCTTGCCTGGCCCCAATCCCAGTCTCTCGCCGAGCAATGGAGCGGCTGCTACGTCGGCAGCGACCTCGTCGGCGGCCAGGCATTCGCGGCCGTCGGTGCCGAGCGTTACAACAACTGGTTCGAGATCATGGGCCAGATCCAGTCGACCGGAATGGGACGCGTCTACAACTTCAAGGCAGACGGCCATTCGGGTGCAGGGCGCCTCTACGTCGGGCACGAGTATGAATCCGGCGCCGTCTATGTTCAGATCAGGGATCTTTCCGATCGCCAATTCGTGCTCGAGGTGGAAGGACACGGCGTCCTGCAACTCAGCAGGACCAGTTGCTGATCCTTCCGGAGCTCGCAAAAAGGGGGCGGCTGGGCCGCAAGAGGGTAATTCGCCCCGCCAAGGTTCTGGGGGCCAGACATGCCGGTTGCTTCGACGAATGAACTTGCCTTCTGGGCCATCGCAATCGTGGCGGTCTACAAGGTCGCGAGCCTCTTCGTCGGACTGGGTTTCGGCTATATGGGCTACCGGCTCTTCTTGAGCGGCATCGAGAAGCCGGCAGGAGACCTCAAGGCTTCATCGGGCGACAAGAGCCTGAAGCTGACCCGTGCCGCGCCAGGAACCTTCTTTGCGCTGTTCGGCGCGGGCGTCGTTGCCGTCGCGATCTTTCAGGGCTTCGATATCGAACTTCCCGGCGTGGCGGGCAGCGTTCTGGAAAGGCTGCCCCTCGATCCACCCATGGCACGCGAATGAAACCATCGGTCTTATCTTTGGCCATATTGCTGGCGGCGACCGCGCCGGGCGTGGCCGACGAGGCGACATCGAGCAACGAGTATCCGAACTACTATGCGGCCAGGGACGCCGCAGAGAGGGGCGATTGTGAGGCGATGAACCATCACCTGGATGCCTTTCTTCGGAAACACCCCTATGTGCCGGAGAGGTATCCGGATTTTTACTCAGAGCTGAAGTACGCCAAGAAGCAATGTTCACCCGGCTTCGTCGTTCGCGGCGTCGAAGGCGAATCCGAAGGCATCGACCCATTGCCGGAAGATCTGCCCATGACCGAATAGAGGGCTCGATCGCGCGGGGACGATCGGCCCGGACTCCGGCGCAGCAGATTGGGAGAAGGGAAAGATGAGAGTCATTGCGATCCTTTTTTTGCTCCTGACGTCCTGGTCCTCGGCTGTCACAGCGGACCCCAAGGTCTATTCGAAGGAGGAACTCGCCGCCGACAGCCAACGCTACCAGCAGAGGTTCGGGTTTCTGCTCGAGAAGGGCCTCTGGGCCTTCATGACGGCAGAGGAGCAGCGAGCTCTGGGTGGCTTGGTCGTCAAGCATCCCATGCGCGGCAAGGGTGTCTTGACCGTCAGATCACTGGACTTCGACGGCCGGCCGATGGTCAGGGCGCCGGTGGCCTCGTTGAAATTCATCGAGGACCTGAGCGTAGCTTATGCCTGGCGCTACCAGAACGGCTACAGCCTCGAGCCGATGGACGAGTACCTGGCGATCCTGAAACACAGGCCGGAAAAGGAGTTCCCCGGCGGAACAGCGCCAGACCCGCTGTCGGCGCTCGGCGTGCCGCCCAAGATCTGGGAGCGCGACCAGCAGGTCGGCGATCTGTCGCTCCGCTTTCGCAACACCGCCTGGGCCTTCATTCTCGCGCACGAACTCGGCCACTTGGCCTTGAAGCACACGCGGGAGAGCGTTTCGCCAGCGGAGCAGCAGCGCCAGGAGGAGGAGGCCGACGCTTTCGCCGTCGATCTCCTGAGTCGCTCCGATACGATTCCCATGGGAATGATCCTCTGGTTCCAGGCGACCGCCGGCTACATGAAGAACCGCTCGGATTTCGCGAGCGATGCAGCCTATTCGGATTGGGTCAGCAAGAGCGCGACTCATCCTGTCAACGGCAGCAGAATGCGGAAGCTCTCTGCCCTGCTGCAACGCCAGGCCTTGGCGGAGCGCGACGCCAACCGGGCCGACGTCCTGCAGTTCATTTCGGTTCGCCTCGGCGCCATCGGCGAGATCGTCGAGGACCCGGAAATGCAGCGCTGGTTGAAGCGCTGCGCCGAATCGCGGCGCGTCGAGGACCTCCGGAGGCTGGAAGATAGGGACTGCTCCTGACGATCCGGGCGGAAGGCCGGCGGCATCGCTCAAGTGGGCAGGCTGGGCAGGAGGGCTTGGCGGACGTTGTCGACGGCGACGGCCGCCAGGATCAGCCCCATTACTCGGCTCAAGATGCTGGCGCCTGACCGGCCGATCAGACGGTTGATGAAGCCGGCGCCTAGCATCAGCAGCAGGGCGGCCAGTATCACCAGGAAGGTCAGGCCCGTCGTCACCGCCTGCTCGGTGATGCTGTAGCGGTTGTTGTCGGTCAGCACGACCACCGCCAGCATGGCGCCCGGGGAGGCCAAGGAGGGTACCGCCAGAGGGAAGATCGCGACGTCCTCGTGGTGCTTGTCGGCCTCGGCGACTTCGCTTTCGGGTTTGCTCGGCCCGAAGATCATCTGCAGGGCGAAGAGGAAGAGCACGATCCCGCCGGCGATCTGAAACGAGACCAGGGAGATGCTGAGCGCGTCCAGCAGGATCTGCCCGACCAGGATGAAGGCGAGCAGGATCGCGGCCGAGACCAGGGCCGCCCGCAACGCGACGCGGCGGCGCTCGCCGTCCGAGAGGGCGGCGGTGACGGCGATGAAGACCGGGACCGTGCCGATCGGATCGACCACCACCCAGACCGTGACGAAATCCCGCACGTAGGTCTCGATGGGCATGGACTCGCTCTCCCCCCTGCTGGCCCAGGCTGCCGTGGCCACGGTGCCCACCCCCTGCGGTCGCGACCTGACTGGGATCTTGGCCGACTTCGTCGACCCTATCCAGAAGGAAGCGGCCTGAGGGCTGGTGAGGTTGCAGGGTCTCCGTTGGGTTCGCGTCGCGGCGCCTTGGCTTCAGGGCTGCCGTCGAGGGCTCTGAGGCATTGCCCCTCGGGGCCGGTCTGCATATCTTCTGCCGTAACCGAAGTGGGGCCGGGAGCGGGGCCGCAGCAGCGCCCGCCGCCGGCCCCTTCTCTGTCCGCTTGACCCTGCCGCCGGCCGACGCGTTTCCGGGAGCTTCGTCATCAACGCCACGATCCTGAACGATCCCGTCTTCAAGCAGGTGATCGCGCCCTTCGCGGTGAGCCTGGTCCTGGCCGGCCTGCTGCGGGTCAGCGGCGGGCCCAAGCGCGGGCCGGCGATGATGAGCCTGTCGATCGTGGCCGGCGTGATCCTGGCCTTCCTGCTGACCGGGACGGCGGAGCCCTTTCCGCCGCAAACGGGCCTCGGCAAGACCTTTTACCTCGTGGTTGCAGCGGCCCTGCTGGGCCTGGTTTTCGAGCTCTCCGACCTGGCACGGCCGGCCGAGGAGCCGGCCTTGATCGTGTTTCCCCTGGTCGCCCTGGTCTGGCTCGCCTGGCCGAAGCTGATGGTCGGGCCCGGCTTCGGCGGCGTGATGGTCCTGCTGGCGGCCTGGATCGCCGGGACGGTTTGGCTGGTCCGCTTCCGGTCGATGGCCGCGCGGGCCGGGGCCTTGTCCGGTGGCCTGATCCTCTGCCTGGCCGGCGGCGGGGCGGCCGGCACGGCCCTGGTCGCCGACGCCGTGGGCCTCGGGCTTTTTGCCGCCGCGGTGGCGGCCTCGGCCTTGGGCTTCGTGCTCTGGCGGGTGGCCGCGCTGGTCCTGATGGGCTCGCGCGGCAGCTTCGGGCCGCTGCCGGTCTTCGGCGGCGGCGGCGCCCTGCTGGTCTTCGTCTATCTGATGATCGTCCAGGTGCCGCGGATCAGCCTCTGGGCCTTGCTGGTCCTGACCCTGCTGCCCTTCGTCCTCGTGCCCTTCAAGCGGTTGGTCCAGTTCGACACCACGGCCAGCGGCCTGATCGTCGCGGTCCTGGTCGCGGTGCTCGGCGGCAGCGTGGCGGCGGCCGCGGTCGGCATCGCCTTCCTCTCCGTCGCCTCCTAAGAGACTCGGCCACTAAACAAGGGTGTGCGGCGCTTCAATTCGGTGAAGAGGAACTCGGTCAGGGCTGCGACCCGGGCCGCCTGGCGCAGGTCGGGATGGGTCAGGATCCAGAGTCCGGCCTCCAGCTCGGGCTGGAGCGGCAAGACCCGGACCAGCTCCGGCGCCGAGTCGCCCAGATAGCAGGGCAGGGCGCCCTGGCCCAGGCCGGCCCGTAGGGCGGCGAACTGGTTGGCGACGCTGTTCGCCCGGTAGGCGATCCGCTCGGGTGGCGCCTTGGCTTCGATCCATGACTTGAGGTTGTTGGTCTGGCCATCGTCCTCCCAGGCCACCCAGGGCAGAGTTTCGGGACCCTCCGCCTCGTCGAGCAGGGCGCGCGCGGCGTAGACGGTGGCGGCCAGGCCCGCGACCCGGCGCCCGACCAGGCTCGCTTGCGGTGCATTGGTCGCGCGCAGCGCCACGTCGGCCTCGCGCCGGCTCAGGTTCAGAGTGCGATTGTCGACCACCAGCTCCAGAAGAATTCCCGGGAAGGCGCGTTGGAAATCCGCCAGAAGGGGCGCCAGAAGGTGGTTGGCGAAGTCGTCCGGGGCGGTCAGGCGGAGCGTGCCGCTGAGCCGGATATCGCGGCCGCTCAGCTGGCGTTCCAGACCCTGGAGCTCGGCCTCCAGGCGCTCGGCCGCCTCGATCAAGGATTCGCCGGCCGGGGTGGCCAGGTAGCCGCGGTTCAGCCGCCGAAAGAGGGTCTGGCCGCAGGCGCCCTCGAGTGCCGCCAGGCGGCGCGAGACCGTCGAATGATTGACGCCGAGGGCCCGTGCCGCGGCCGAGAGCGAGCCGCCGCGCGCCACGGCCAGCACGGTGCCGAGATCGTTCGAGGTCAAGGGCATGGCTCTGCGCCGCTCCCGGTCGATCTGTGCATAAATGCACAGAAATTCCGCGAAAACGAGTCATTCCGGAGCATTGCCACACGGATTACCTTGCACCTTCATCCGGTCGCTCAATATGAGCGTACCGGAAATCAAGGGACATGGCCGGATCGTGGGGTCCGGAGAGTGTCGGGCAGCACAATAAGGTTGGCGCAGGCCGAGGCGATTTACTGCCCCGGCCGGGCGTGGGATGGCGAAGCAAAGAGGAGGAACAGGGATGCACAAGATGAGGACGACACTCTGGCGGGGCTTGGCCGTTTCGGGTGGCATTGTGGCGGCGCTGGCGCTGGGCACGGCGGCCCAGGCCGCGAACAGCTATACCTTCGACAAGGGCCACACCAAGATCCTGTTCTTCTGGAACCACCTCGGCCTGTCGAACCAGTCGGCCCGCTTCGACGACTTCGACGGCACCCTGGTCTTCGATCCCGAGAAGCCCGAGACCAGCAAGATCGAGGTGACCATCAAGACCGCCAGCGTTGACAGCGACGTTCCGGCCTTCGACGATCACCTCCGCAGCAGCGACTTCTTCAACGCCGAGAAGCACCCGGAGATCACCTTCGTCAGCACGGCGGCGCGCAAGACCGGTTCCAAGACCGGGCAAGTGGACGGGGACCTGACGGTCAACGGCGTGACCAAGCCGGTCACCCTGGACGTCACCTTCAACTTCATGGGCGAGCATCCGCTGAGCGCCTACAGCGAAAACTACAAGGGCGCCCAGTACGTGGCCTTCTCGGCCCGGACCCGGGTCCTGCGCAGCGACTTCAACGTCGGCCTCTACGCGCCGCTGACCTCGGACACGGTCGACATCATGATCGAGACCGAGCTGCGCAAGGTCGAGTAGACCGGGCGGGCGCGGACGTGGCAGGATCGCGCGGCGCCGCAACCAGCGAGGGGCCGCCGAGATGAGACTGCGCAACGGCGATGGCCGTTACGGTGCCGTGGCCCAGCTCTTTCACTGGGTCACGGTCGCCCTGGTGATCGCGCTCATTGTGATCGCGGCCTACATGACCGACCTGCCGCTGGGGCCCGAGAAGCTCAAGGTCTACAACCTTCACAAGTCGCTGGGCGTGACGGTGCTGGCCCTGACCGTGCTGCGTCTGGTCTGGCGCTGGCTCAGCCCGGCGCCGCCGCTGCCGCCGGACATGGCGCCCTGGGAGCGCCTGGCCGCCAAGACCAGTCACCTGCTGCTCTACCTCCTGCTTCTCGCCCAGCCGATCACCGGGATCCTCCACTCCTGGGCGGCCAACTTCCCGGTGGTGATCTTCGGCACCTTGACCCTGCCCAACCTCACCGGACCGGCGCCGGGGCTTAAGGATTTTCTGGAGGAGACCCATCATCTGATGGGCTGGGCGCTTTGCGGCCTGTTCCTGGTCCATGCGGGCGCGGCCTTGCGACACCATTTCCAGCTCAAGGACGATGTCCTGCGGCGGATGCTGCCCGGGGCGTGACGGAGGAGAAGAGGGCGTGAAGTTGCGGGCACTCGCCGCGATCGCGGCAA
>JASJAL010000134.1 GCA_030067055.1 Kiloniellales bacterium
GAGGAAGCGCTGGCGCAGGGCCTGGAATTGCGGCACCGTGCCGTTGTGCGCGAAGGCAATTGTGTCGTGCACGAAGGGATGGGTGTTGTCCGGGATCGCCAAGCCGACGGTAGCGCGCCGGACATGGGCCAGAACCGTCCGCGCATAGATCCGGGCAGCGGCACGGTGGAAATGCTCACCGTGGTAGGCGGCCCAGGCCTCCTTCTCGACCAGCGGCAGATGATCCTCGTAGGTCGCCACGCCCCAGCCGTGGGCGTGGGTATAACCTTTCAGGTCCTCCAGGCTCTGCACCATGAGCGCGTTCTGTGCGTGCACCAAGGTGCATTCCACCTTGGTCTCCTCGGTCGCGCGGAAGCCATAGAGGCGGCACATCGCGAAACGACTCCCTCTCTGTTGCGACTGGAGGGCTTTGGCAACCTTACGCGGACAATATCCTCGGCCGACTTGATCCACGTCATGGGGCGCCGGGCTCGGGCATCCAAGACTGGCTTCGATGGGTCACATCAGGGACGAACTGCTGCGGGCTTTTCGCGAGGACCACGCCATCTTGGGCCGTGGCTTCTACCGGATTTCGTCCGCGCTTCGGGCTGGCAGCGAGGCAGACGCCGGCGCCGCAGCTGCGGAGGTCGATCGGGACGCGGGCGCCCATATTGCTTTCGAGGAACGGCATTTCTATCCAGCGCTCGTTCCCCTCCTTGGCGAGGGTCACGTCCAGGGCCTGTTGAAGGAGCACGCGGAGGGCTTGGCCGTCGTTCGCGCCCTGGGATCACTGCCGCCCGCGGCAGCCCTACCTGAGGAACAACGCCGGGAGCTGTTGCGCGCTTCGGAGGCGATGGAGACACACATCGCCGAGTGCGGCGAGCTCTTCGAAGCCATGGGGCGTATTCCGGAGGCGAAGCAGGCGGCTCTGCTCGATGAACTACTGGGATTGCGCGCTGAGCATCCCGCCTGGACGGATGTCTCGGACTCCCAGGACTAAGACCTTTGGACTCTCTTATGGCTGGTCCCAGGAAGCCATTCATCACGGCCGATCCGGCCTCGGACAATGCCGGATTTCGCCTGCCCGTCGTCGAGCAGATCGAGGTCGAGCTCGACGACGTGGAACGTGCCCGAGTCCAGAGCGTCGCCTTCGAGATCAAGCGATACAATCCGCGCCTGGCCTCAACCGTCGCCTTTGGGTCGCGAGTCGGCTCCGGCCTCGGACCCTGGCCCAACCTCGTCTTCGAGGATCACAGCGGCATCGCCCTCTACAACCCGGAGGATGATCGGCGCTATACCCATAGGGCGATGTTGCTGGCCGGCGATGGCGATGTCGTTGCCCTTGCGTCGGAACGCAACATCGCCTTCGAAGACTATTGCCGGCACACACTCGGTCTGGGCCGCGTCGATGTCCGAACGCCCGTGGCGAGCGACCCTCCCGCGCCCTTGACAGTCCGTTGCGCGCGTGACCCCGGCTTCCTCGAAGGCATGGCGCGGCTTGCCCAAGAGCACCGTGGTCTCAACCTCATGCCCTACATCGGAAATGGCAGGGCCTGGGCATTGGCAAGGGCCATAGCCGAACGAACCAATGTCGGCATCCGCGTTGCGGCGCCGCCGCCGGGTTTGACGAGATGCGTGAACGACAAACTCTGGTTCGAGACGAGGGTCGAGGACCTCCTTGGGCGCGGCGCCTTGCCCGAGGTTCGTCTCGCCAACGGGCCTGCGCTCCTTGCCTATCACGTCAAGAGCTTGGCTTGCCGTTATGCTAGCGTCGCCGTCAAGGTGCCAGCCTCCGCCAGCTCTAAGGGCAACCTAGTCCTGGAGACGGCCGAGGTTGCAGGACGTCCGCTCATGCCGCTGCGCGAGGAGCTATGTGGCCTGCTGACCCGAGCCGGCTGGAGGGGAGACTTTCCTTTGCTTGTGACGGCCTGGGAACAGCCGATCCTGGCCAGCCCTTCGGTTCAGGTTTGGGTTCCCTATCCCTACGAGAACATGCCGATCATCGAAGGGGTCTTCGAGCAAAGCCTCGCAGGCAGGGAATGTACATTCGTGGGCGCTTCGCCTAACGGCGTTTGTTCAGCAGTTCGCCAACAGCTCGCGACCGAGACCCTACAGCTCGCCTACCTGTTTCAGTGTCTCGGTTATTTCGGCCGTTGCAGCTTTGACGCCATACTGCTCGACGACGGCAGGTCCGGAACCCGAATCCACTGGGTCGAATGCAATGGCCGATGGGGCGGCGTGTCGATCCCCATGACCTTGGTCAATCGCCTTTTGAGCGATTGGCGGCGCCGGTCCTTTGCCGTTGTTCAAAGGGCTCACCTGACAGCTCGTGGCCGGCCCTTCGCGGAAGTTGTGCGTAGCCTGGGCGACAGATTATTCGTCGCTGGCAAGCGTGAAGACGGAGTCATCGTTCTGACGCCCGGACCTCTGGAGGCCGGGACCGGGTTCGATCTGACCGTGCTGGCCGATAGCGTCACCGCCGCCAAAAACAAGGCCCTTCAGGTTGCAGCCGAGTTGTACCAGAGCTTGAAGCTCGGTTCCGAAGGCTGGTGACGGCCTGTTTGCGTTGTTGCTGAAGGATCCGCCAGGTCCCGTCGGGCTGCCGGCAGGCGATGCTGTGGCCCTGTTGCGTCTCGCCGGCGATCATGATGCTCTGCTCGAACTCTCGGCAGGACTAGCCGGAGCATGATGTGCCGTCGCGAGGCGGGATGACCGCCCCTGCATTGCCCGACCGTGGGTTGTTCCAGGTGATGGAGTCTCCGATCGGCGCGCTGTGCGCGCGGGTGACCGCTTCGTCGGCCTTCATGCGATCGACCTCGTCCATCGAGCGGCCGATCTCGCTGCCAATCAAGCCGCCGATCAGGACACCGGCATCGGTCGCGGCCAGTTGACCAGCGCCGCTGCCGAGCTCGGTGCCGAGTAGACCGCCGAGAGCCGCCCCTGTGAGGCAGCAGACCGTCTGCTTGGGTTCATAGTCGCGCTCGGCACAAGCCCACCGCCATCGAGACGATCAAAGGTAGCGGTGAGTATTCACTTCCTTCTCATTCCACCTTTCCTCATCTCGAAGAGCCGCAAGGCCCACGAGAGGGTCCGCGGAAGTCGCCAGCCATGGCGCGGATCTAATATCCGCGCTGGCTTCCCGGGTCCCATCTCTGCCGATCGAAGCCGGGCTGCGGTAGCTGTCAGTCGATTGCTTGACGCAGGTCATAGCAGCGCGGTTGGGACGGAGCAGTGTGAGTGGAGGTCAGGCCTACCAAAACGACGGAGACGGATCAGCGATTAACGGACCAACACAAAGATCTTCTTCCTGCTGGACGGCTCCCCAGAAATCTATGGTCCAAGATGGGGCTCGCCAGCCTTTTGTCGCGACCGCTGGAGCAAACGGGGAGTCCGGGCGAAATGACCCGCCTGAACAACGCTGGGTTACCGAAAGCCCCGCCATCATCGCAGGGTGAGCATCGTCCTTGGGAGCGCTCCTATCCGCCCGGGGTGGATTGGCGGATCGACATCCCGGACGGGCCGCTTTGGAAGATTCTTGACGATGCGCGTCGTGACTTCCCAGATCGCCCCGCCCTGGAGTTCCTAGGCAAGGTCCTGACCTATGAGGCCTTGGCCTCGTTGGTTGATCGAGCCGCCGAGGGGTTTCGCACCCTCGGTGTCGGCGAGGGCACGCGGGTCGGCCTCTTCCTGCCGAATTGCCCCTATTTCGTGATCTGCTTCTTTGGGGTGCTCAAGGCGGGGGGCATCGTCGTCACCTTCAACCCTTTGCTGGCCGCCGAAGAGGTCCGCCAGCAGGTGGCCGACTCCGGAAGCGAAGTCTTTGTCACGCTCGACCTGAAGGCACTCTATACCAAGGCCTTGCCATCGCTTGGTCAGGCGCCGCTGCGCAAGATCGTGGTCTGCCGCCTTCATCGGTCCCTACCGTTCTTCAAGGGTCTCTTGTTTCGCCTGGTCAAGGTGCGGCAGCGCCTTGCCGTTCCTCGGGACGATCGGCACCTGGCCTTCGAGGATCTCGTTTCTTCGGCCGCCGACCGCACTGCGGCAACGGTCGATCCCAGCCGGGATGTGGCGGTTCTGCTGTACACCGCTGGCACGACCGGTCGCCCAAAAGGCGTGGCCCTGACCCACCGCAATCTCTTGGCCAATGCGCTGCAGTGCCGGGCCTGGTTCAGCAAGGCTTCGCCGGGGCGGGATCGGATCCTCGCGGTGCTGCCATTCTTTCACGCCTTCGGGCTTTCCGGCTTGATGAATTTCGGCCTTTCGCTCGGTGCCGAGCTGATCATCTTGCCGCGTTTCGAGCCGAAGCAGGTCCTGAAGACAATCCACCGGTTGCGCCCGACCTTCTTCAGCGCGGTGCCGACGATGCTTCGTGCCCTGCTTGCGGCGCCCGAGGCATTGACGACCGATTTCTCAACTCTAAAGGTCTGCATCTCAGGCGGCGATTCCTTGCCGCTCGACCTTCGGAGACGTTTCGAGAAAGTGACTGGCGTGCCGGTCACTGAAGGCTATGGGCTTTCCGAATCCGGCCCTGTGGTTGCCTGTGGCAACCCTCTGGAGAGCCGAGATAGGGCGGGCTCGGTCGGGCTGCCGCTTCCCGGGACGACGATCGAGATTCTGTCTCTCGACAAGGCCAGGACCATTCTCCCGCAGGGCCAGACCGGCGAGATCTGCCTGCGTGGCCCGCAGATCATGTCTGGCTATTGGCAGCAGCCAGATCTGACCCAGTCAGTCCTAATCGATGGCCGCCTGTCCAGTGGCGATCTCGGCTATCTAGATGAAGAGGGATATCTTTTCGTCGTCGATCGCTTGAAGGATGTGATCATCACCGGCGGCTATACCCTCTATCCCTCCGCGATCGAAGCGGCGATCTGCCGCCACCCGGCGGTGGCCGAGGCTGCTGTCGTAGGCGCGCCCGATGACTACTGGGGTGAGGTGGTGAAAGCCTTCGTTGTGCCTGCCCCGGGGAAGAAGTTGACGGCCGAGGAGCTGGAGGCCTTCCTGCAGGATCAGCTCTCGGCGGTCGAGCGCCCCAAGGCTTTTACCTTTCGCGACTCTCTGCCGAAGTCCGCCGTTGGAAAGATCCTGAAGCGGGCGTTGCGCGAAAGCACGTTGCATTCCCGTTGATGAACGTCCTGGCTACCAAAGGAGCCTGAAAATTACGGCACCGCAACAACCGGGGGCAGTCCCGCCAGAAGCCGTAGCCATGCATGTCCAGCACCTTGCAGGTGCCATTGGCGAGCGGAACATTTTCCGCCCCTCAACCCTCTCCGCAGCCGCGGGCTACATCCGCGACGTTTGGACCGGGCAGGGCTACGAGGTTGATGCCCAAAGCTTCGAGGAAGGCGGCGTTCTCTGCGAGAACCTCGAAGTCACACGGCGGGGCACACGAGCCGATCAGATCCTGCTCGTCGGCGCACACTACGATTCCGTGAAGGGCAGCCCGGGTGCCAACGACAACGGCAGCGGAGTTGCTGCCCTTCTTGAACTTTCCAGGCTCTTCAGGCAAGTGCAGCCGAAGCCATCGCTACGCTTCGTCGCCTTCGTGAACGAGGAACCGCCGTTCTTCATCACGGGTCGCCAAGGCAGCATGATCTACGCCAAGGCGGCCCGCCGTCGCGGCGACGATATCCGACTCATGATTGCGCTAGAGACGATTGGCTACTATTGCGATGCGCCCGGAAGTCAGAATTATCCGCCCTTCTTCGGCCTGTTTTATCCAGACGCTGGCAATTTCCTTGGCTTCGTGTCCAACCTCCAGTCGCGCAAGATCATGCGCAGATTGGTGCGCCTCTTCAGGACTGCCTCGGATTTCCCGGTCGAGCATGTCGCGACGCTCGGTGTGGTGCCTGGGGTGAGCTGGAGCGACCACCGCTCCTTTTGGCGCTATGGCTACCGCGCGCTGATGGTGACGGACACTGCTCTCTACCGCTATCCCTATTACCACAGCGCGCAGGACACGCCGGACAAGCTCCTCTATCCCGAGCTCGCAAGAGTCACGGAAGGCCTTTTCGGGGCACTCTCGCTCCTCGCTGCGGAGGGTTTTGACGGCGGTGCTGCGCCTTGAGACCCAGCGGTCACTGGCGTTGGGCCAAGGGCACGAACACGCTCCCCTGGTTCGGATCAAGGTTCTTCCCAGAAGGGAAAGGATGAGGTTGTCACCAGGGTTCTGCGGAAACGGACCCTGTCGATCTCAAGGATTTCAAGCTGGCCTGAACGCTAGGGGGCTCGCTGTGGGCTGCAGGACTAAGCCGCGGCCGGGGCCGTGCGCGATCGAGGCGGCTTCTTCAACTGTTTGCGGGCTCGAAACAATCCGGCCTCGATCCTCGTGAAGGCCATCGACTTCCGGTCATAGGCAGCGAGGTCGAGCCCTAAGCTTTCCGCCAGCGACTGCACGACAGGTAGGGGTGCCGGATCGGCGTGTCGCCAGACTGGTCTGAGCTCGCGGAGAAAGACGTTGACCGTGACGGGGCCGATGCCGAAGAAGTTCAGGAGCTTCTTCTCCAGATCGTGGCTGTCCTTCGCCGAGGCGTGCAGCTTGGTCAGGCTGCCCCGATAAGCGTTCATCAGCTGCTCGCAGTCCCGGAGAATTTGTTCTGACTTGCGGCCGTCGTAACGGACGTATCCGCCTTCGCGCATGATTGGATCGACGAGAAAACTCCAGCCGGCATCGAGAATGCGTCGAGGCGTCAACAGCCGGTGCCGCGCGAAGGCCTGGTAAGTGTTCTTGGCGATGGTCTCGGAGATCCTAGCGCCGAAAAGGATGCTCGCAAGAAACCACTTGAAGAGCTCGGCGTCGCTTCCCTTGGCGAGGTCTATTTCCAAATCTTCGGAGTACAGCGCGCTTGACTCCAGGTCTTCGAGGGTGAACGCCATGGCTCAGGCGGCCGGCGCTGCGGTCGCGCAGCCGTCCCCTCTGAAAGCCTGATCGGCCTCGGCCAATAGCCCTTCCGCGTCGCCGCCGTAGCGGGGCGAGAAATGAAAGGGGACCAGACGCCGAACCTTGGCCGAACGGGCGAGGGAGCCCGCCTGCGCGGCCGTCAGGTGATTCTTCCTTGCGGCGATTTCCGCATCCTGGTCCAGGAAAGGCGTCTCGATGAAGAGGGTATCGGCCTCCGCCGCGAGCTCGACGATCTTCAGCCTGTTATTGCTGGAATAGCGGGCATCAGTCACATAGGCGATCTTCTGCCCGGGCAGGATCTCCGCGATCTCGGATTTCAGGGGGCCGAGCGGTAGCCATTTCTCCCGCAAGCCGTCGTCACTGCGCCACCAGACGCGGAACAGCCGGTCATCGGGCTCGTCCCGCAGGATGGCCGCCTTCAGCTCCCGCAACCAGGGGCCCACGCGAAAACCCATGGCCTCCACCCGATTCTTCCAAATGTTCACGTGATTCTTTTCTTCCAGCGCGAAGGCCAAACAGGCCGTGCCGTGGTCCAGGATCATTGCCCGGACCCGGTAGTGATGATCTTCGAGCAGGATGCCAGCTGACACCTCGTAAGATCGAAGATCTTCCAGTTGGAAGCCACTTTGGCATCGGAATACGCCCGACCTCAACATGCCCTCCGGGTGCAGCTCGGCGACGGTCAAGGTGAAGTCGGTCGCGTAGTTCTGCACCAGGTTCCAGGTATAGGCCGCCAGCTTGTGCTCGACCTGCCGGATCAGGCCCTGCGGTCCGAGGATGTGCAGGTTCTTGTCGTGACCCAGGCAGACCCGCAGCAACTGGTCGAAGCCACAGAAATGGTCCAGGTGCATGTGCGATACGAAGACATGGCTGATGCGCAGCAGCTTGCGGTGCGGCAGGCGATGGAGATCGCCGAGGTCGAAGAGAAGCGCTCGCTTTTCATAGAGAAACTCCACGTAGACCCCCGGGTCGCCAAAGGGATCGTTGATCAGGAAGGGATGAATGATCGGTCGCATGGAGGTCCTCACATCCCTCGGCCCATGGTGCCGCCTCGATCCGTGGCGGAACGCGCGTCACGTCCGATTCCGACTTCGGCGCCACTGCGCGCCAGCCGTGGCAGCGCCGGCGTTTCTCATGCCTCCCGGTTCCAGCGAACGCGGATGGTGTAGCTTTCTTCCTCGTAATGAAAGTCGAGGTCCCCTTCATAGGCCCTATGTATCGCCTCGCCGATCCGGCGCGGCAGGTGGATGCCCGTGGTCGTGATCACGACCGTTTGACCGCGATCTTCGACCTCCATGATTCGGTCCAAGGGATGTTCGCCGCTTTCCAACTTCTCTTCATTGCGCGCCAGGTGAAGGATCTCCGTCTTGTGGGCATTGAGGAATCCGCCGCCCAAGGTCAGCTCGCCGGCCGGATACCTGTCGTTGATCCGGTGGCAGGCCTGGCACAGGACCTCCGATGCCCCGGCTGGAGGGTCGCCCCAGCGCCATCGGCCCTGCTGGTAGACAGCCTTGCACTGTGGACACAGCGCCGGCTCCGGAAGCTTGAGCCGGGCCTTGTAGGGATCGTGGATACGTTCGCGGATCAGACGATCCTTGCGGGGCGTTCGAGGAATCTCTCCCAAGTTCTTCATAACGATTTCCCGAGATACACGAATGGAGTCATGGCCATCCTTGGAAAAGGAAGCCGCCTCCCCAAGACAGAGATACAGGACTCGGGCAGCGACCTGCTTGACCTGCATCAAACCACGGCCGGGTTCACCGAAATGGATCCGCCCCGCTGTGACGTCTGTACGGCTGGGTCCGAGCAAAAGGCCGGCGACAGGCTTCACCTAGGGGGTGAGAGGAGACCCCTCGGCTTCACATGGAGTTTGGCTATGTGGCGCTACTCACCGGTGACGCAGATCAATGTCTTGCGCCGATGCGACATTCACGCTGGCCAACAACTGGCCCGGCGGTTTCGCGAGGTGGCGTTCATGCCTGATTTCGGCTTTGCACGTCGTCGGTTCCTTGCCCAAGTCGGCCGGGCCGCCTTGCTAGCCACCGGCACCACGGTTCCGTCCATGAGACAGAGTACCTTCGCAAATCCCAAACAGCCCCTCGGGGAAGTCAAAACCCTAGAGCCCGATCAAGAAGGCCGATTGCCCTTGGAAAGAACGCTGGCAGAGCGGCGATCGGTCAGAGACTTCGCGCGAGGGTCACTGACGCTGGCCGAACTCTCGCAGCTGCTCTGGGCCGGACAAGGCATCACGAACCGTTTGGGGTTCCGGACGGCGCCCTCCGCAGGCGCCCTCTATCCGCTCGAGCTCTATGCTGCCGTCGGAGGGGTTGAGTCTCTTCCTGCGGGCGTCTTTCGATACAATCCAGCCGAGCGAATGCTGAAGCCGGTAGGCGCCGGCGACCGACGCGCCGCATTGAGCCGAGCCGCCCTTTCCCAGACCTGGATCGCTGAGAGTGCCGTCGTGATCGCGGTGACCGCGGTGGCGCGACGCACGACACGTAAGTATGGTGAACGCGGACGGAGGTACGTCTACATCGAAGCCGGCCACGTCGCCCAAAACATCTGCCTTCAGGCCGTATCCCTGGGTCTGGGCGTGACGCCCGTCGGTGCGTTCGCGGACGATGAGGTCAAGGCTGTGCTGGCGCTATCGGCCGAGGAGGAGCCCATCTATCTCCTGCCCGTCGGTCAGCGCTGATCTCGGGCGGTGCGGGAGGCGGCTGTGTTCACCAAGCGTGTGACACTCTTCACGCTGCTCGGCTTCAAAGTCCAGGTCGACTTCTCGTGGATCTTCCTGGCTGTGCTGATCACCTGGACCTTGGCTCAGGGGCTATTTCCAGCCAGCTACGAAAACCTATCTGCCGCGACCTATTGGAGGATGGGCATCGCCGGCATGATCGGAGTGCTTTTTTCCATTGTTTTCCATGAGTTGAGTCATTCGGTCGTCGCCCGCCACTATGGAATCCCGATCAAGGGAATTACCCTCTTCATCTTCGGTGGCGTGGCTGAGATGGAGGAAGAGCCGCCCAACCCCAAGTCCGAGTTCCTCATGGCCATTGCCGGGCCGATCGCCAGCTATGCTCTGGCGGCCGGCTTCCATGCCGCGGTCGTGGCCGGAGCGGCGGCAAGTCTGCCGACGGCCGCGCTAGGCGTCCTCCAGTACCTGGCCGTCATTAACACGATCCTGGCAACCTTCAATCTCGTTCCGGCCTTTCCTCTAGATGGCGGTCGCGCCTTTCGGGCCGCGGTCTGGTACTGGAAGAGAGATTTTGCCGCAGCCACGCGTCTGGCCGCCAACATCGGCAACATATTCGGGATCACGCTGATGGGGCTGGGCGC
>JASJAL010000020.1 GCA_030067055.1 Kiloniellales bacterium
CCGCCGAAGCAGTTCAGCACGTACTCGGTCACGTCATAGCCGCGCTCGATCGAAATCTTCTTGATCGCGTTGGCCATGTTCTCGATCGCGATCCGGCGGAAGCCATCTGCGACCTCCTCGGGTGTACGTTTGTTGCCGGTCGCATCCTTAATACGTACGGACAGTTCCGAAAAACCCTGTTCGACAACTTCGGCGTCCAAGGGCTGGTCGCCCACCGGGCCGAAGACCGCGGGGAAGAAATCCGGCACGATACGGCCGAGCATGACGTTGGCATCGGTCACCGAAAGCGGCCCGCCGCGGCGGTAGCAGGCCGGTCCGGGTTTGGCGCCGGCCGAATCCGGGCCGACCCGATAGCGCGCGCCGTCGAAGTGCAGGATCGAACCGCCACCGGCTGCTACCGTATGGATCTGCATCATTGGCGCCCGCATACGTACACCTGCGACCTGGGTCTCGAAAGCACGCTCGTACTCGCCGTCGAAATGCGCGACATCGGTCGATGTGCCGCCCATGTCGAAGGAGATCAGCTTTTCGAAACCGCCCATGGCTGCGGAACGTACGGCGCCGACGATCCCGCCCGCCGGGCCGGACAGGATCGAGTCCTTGCCCTGGAACAGGCGGGCGTCGGTCAGGCCGCCGTTCGACTGCATGAACATCAGGCGGGTGTCGCCCAGCTCGCCGGCAACCCGGTCGATGTAGCGGCGCAGGATCGGCGAGAGATAGGCGTCGACCACCGTCGTGTCGCCACGAGAGACCAGCTTCATCAAGGGGCTGACCTGGTGGCTGACCGAAATCTGGGTGAAGCCGATCTCCGCGGCCAGTTCGGCAACCCGGGCTTCATGATCGTGGAAGCGGTAGCCGTGCATGAAGACGATGGCGGCGGCCCGCAGGCCCTCGGCGTAGGCGACCTCGAGGTCGCGGCGGACCGCGGCGAGGTCGAGCCGCCGCAGGACCTCGCCCCGGGCGCTCAGGCGCTCATCGACCTCGATCACGCGCTCGTAAAGCAGTTCGGGCAACTCGATCCGGCGGGCGAAGAGCCGGGGCCGGTTCTGGTAGGCGATCCGCAGGGCGTCGCGGAAGCCCTCGGTGACCAGCAAGACCACCCGCTCGCCCTTGCGCTCGAGCAGGGCGTTGGTGGCCACCGTGGTGCCCATCTTGACCGCGCCGACCGCCGCGGCCGGGATCGGCGCTCCGGAGGCCAGGCCTAGCAGGTCCCGGATCCCCTGCAGGGCGGCATCGGCATAGAGCTCCGGGTTTTCGGACAGCAGCTTGTGCGTCAGCAGACCGCCGTCGGGCCGCCGTGCCACGATGTCGGTGAAGGTCCCGCCCCGATCGATCCAGAATTGCCAGTCGCCCTTCACGTCGCACCCCTGCTCAAGTAGGTTGGCGGCACCCTCGGACCCCCATGGGGGTCTTTCGGCCTACCACGTTGACAATATGCTGGCATTTTACCGATAAATTGTCAACATTGGCCTACCACGCTTTTGCCCTTTTTGAACCTCCGCCGCGTCACGATCTGAGATAGACTGGTTGATATGTGGATCCGGCGCGTGCTCCTCGGCTCTCTTCTGCTCCTGACGCTCCTGCTGGGCGGACCGCTGATAGCGATCGCTACTGGCATGGTCAACGTCTCCGGAGACTGGTCAACGGCGACCCGAGCGCCGGCCGGCCTTGCTCCGGACCCCAGGGCGACCCCCACCGCCGTCGTACAGGTCTATGGCGCGCGCGCCTTCGGCTGGCGCGGGGCCTTCGCCGTGCACACCTGGATCGCGGTCAAGCGGGCCCAGGACCTCGCCTTCACCACTCACGAGGTGATCGGCTGGCGCTACTGGCGCGGCGGCACGGCGGTGGTCAGCGGCACCGGGGTGCCGGACCGCCACTGGTTCGGCGCCAAGCCCAAGCTCTACCTCGACCTGCGCGGGCCCGAGGCAGAGGCCCTGATCGGCCGGATCGAGGCCGCGATCGAGAGCTATCCCTTCAAGGACAGCTACCGCACCTGGCCGGGCCCGAACTCCAACACCTTCACCGCCTGGGTGGCTCGAGAAGTCCCGGAACTGGGCCTGGAGCTGCCGCCGACCGCAGTCGGCAAGGACTATCTCGGCGCCACCCGCTTCGCCGCGTTCAGCCCCAGCGGGACCGGGATCCAGGTCTCGCTGCTCGGCCTGCTCGGCGGTCTGGCAGCCTGGGAAGAAGGGCTGGAGCTGCACGTCCTCGGCTTGACCCTGGGCATCGACCCCTTGGACCTTGGGGTCAAGCTGCCGGGCATCGGCCGCCTGGGCCCGCAGTCGGAGAACCGCCGACCCGGATCTGCCGCCGGCTAGAAACCACGCCGGCGCCGGTTTAGCGCGCCGGTCTTGCGGTCGACCCCGCACCATGGAATAAGCCATGGGAACCGGGCCGCCTGAGCGGCCAGCCAGGATTCGACATCACCGTGAGCATTTGGGGAAAACTGCTGGGCGGCGGCGTCGGTCTCGCCCTCGGCGGACCGCTGGGTGCGCTTCTCGGCGCGGTCGCCGGGCACGCGGTCGACAAGATGAGCCAGTCGATCCGCGAGGCCGGCGAGGAGGGCGAGCCGGGCGATGCGACCAAGCGTATCGCCTTTACCATCGGCGTCATCGTCCTGGGCGCCAAGATGGCCAAGGCCGACGGCCGGGTGACCGAGGACGAGGTCCGTGCCTTCCGCGAGGTCTTTCACGTTCCCCAGGACGAGCTCAAGAACGTCGGCCGGCTGTTCAACCAGGCGCGGCGGGACGCCCGCGGCTTCGAGCCCTATGCCAAGCAGATCGGCAGGATGTTCCGCGACAACCCGGCGGTGCTCGAAGAGCTGCTCGACGGCCTGTTCCACATCGCCCGGGCCGACGGCCGGATCGCCGACCAGGAGATGGATTACCTGCACCGGGTCGCCGAGATCTTCGGCCTGGACAAGCGGGCCTGGGAGCGCCTCAGGGCCGCCAACCTTGGGCGCGCCGAGGACGACCCCTTCAACCTGCTCGGCGTTTCGCCGGACGCCGGCGACGACGAGATCAAGGCCGCCTACCGCGCCCTGGTCCGGGAGAACCACCCGGACCGACTGATCGCCCAAGGCATGCCCCAGGAGTTCATCGACCTGGCCAACGAGAAGCTGGCCAAGATCAACGTCGCCTACGACCGGATCGCCAAGGACCGGGGCCTGAATTGACCCGGCCCGACCGCCAGGCCGCGCGCCGTTTTCGGACCGGCGCCTAGTGTCCTTCGCCATCAAGCCGCTGCACGTCGCGCTTTATGTCGTGGTCATGACGGTCTGGGCACTCAACTTTCCGGTCGCCAAGGTCGGCCTGGCGCAGCTGCCACCGATGCTCTTGATGGCGCTGCGCTTCGCCCTGGTCGCCGTCATGCTGCTGCCCTTCGTCGCACCGCCGCGAGGGCAGTGGCGTCAGGTCCTGGCGATCTCGGTGACCCTCGGCCTGCTCCATTTCGCCCTGATGTTCACCGGATTGAGCCGGCTGGATGCCGCGACCGCGGCGATCGCGATCCAGCTCCAGGTCCCCTTCGCCTCGATCCTGGCGGCGATCTTCCTGGGCGACCGCCTGGGCTGGCGCCGGGCCCTGGGCATGGCGATCGCCTTTGGCGGCGTCGGCTTCATCGCCGGAGAGCCGCGGCTCCAGGGCCAGTACCTGGCGCTCGGCCTGGTCTTGTCGGCGGCGGCGATGTGGTCGATCGCCAACCTGCAGGTGAAATTGCTGGGTAAGGTCGACGGCATGATGCTGATCGCCTGGACCGCCGTCTTCGCGACGCCCCAGCTCTTGGTGGCTTCCTTTGTCCTCGAGTCGGGCCAGCTCGAGGCCTTGGCCGCAGCCGACTGGCGCGCCTTCGGCTCGGTGGTCTACCAGGCCGCTTTCGTCGTGGTCCTGGGCTACGGCCTCTGGTATTGGCTGCTGCAGCGCTACGAGGTCAACCAGGCCATGCCCTTCACCCTTCTTGTCCCGCCCTTTGCGGTCGTCGCCTCGGTCGTCTTCCTGGACGAGACCCTGACCCTCCCGATGATCCTGGGCGGCCTGATGACGATCCTGGGCGTCGGCATCATCGTCCTGCGCCGCCCGCGCACCACGGCGCCGGAGACGGAACGGTTGTAGCAATGAAGACCATCGAACGCCCCTCGCCCAGTCACAACGCCCGGCCGGAGGGCCAGGCTGTCGACATCCTGCTGCTGCACTACACCGGCATGGTGAGCGCCGAGGCCGCACTAGGGCGGATGTGCGACCCCGCGGCCGAGGTCAGCGCCCACTACTGCATCGACGAGGACGGCACGCTCCACGCCCTGGTGCCGGAGGAGCGGCGCGCCTGGCACGCCGGCCGGGCGCTCTGGGGCGGCGAGAGCGACATCAACGGCCGCTCGATCGGCATCGAGCTGGTCAACCCGGGCCACGAGTTCGGCTACCGGCCCTTTCCAGAGCCGCAGATGGCCCGGCTGATCGCGCTCGCCAGTGAAATCCTGGACCGCCACCCGATCCCGCCTGAGCGGGTGCTGGGTCATTCCGACGTCGCGCCGCTGCGCAAGGAGGACCCGGGCGAGCTCTTCGACTGGGCGCGACTGGCGGCGGCCGGCATCGGCGTCTGGCCCGACGATCCGTCCCCCTTGGCCGAGGCCCCGCCCGAGGTCGAGGTTCACGCCGCCCTGACCCGCTACGGCTACGGCTATCTGGACGAGGACCCGGCGGCCGTGCTCCGCGCCTTCCAGCGCCACTTCCGGCCGGACTCGGTCACCGGCGAAGCCGACGCCGAGACCGCCGCGCGGCTCTTCGCGCTGACCCGTCGGCCCGCTTGACCCGCGCAGCGGCGCGGCATACCTAGAAGATAGGGTCAGATGGCCGGATGGCTGCCTTCGGACCGCTTCGGCGGCGCCGGGGGAGGAAAGTCCGGGCTCCACGGAAACACGGTGCCGGGTAACGCCCGGCGGGGGCGACCCCAGGGAAAGTGCCACAGAAAGCAAACCGCCGGCCCCCGGGCCGGCAAGGGTGAAAGGGTGCGGTAAGAGCGCACCGCGCGCCCGGCAACGGGAGCGGCACGGTAAACCCCACCGGGAGCAAGACCGCATAGGGACGGCAGGCCCGCCGCAAGGCGGGCCGGGCGGGTTTCCGCGCCGCTGTCCGGGTAGGTCGCGCGAGGCGTCCGGCAACGGACGTCCCAGATGAATGGCCATCCCCGCGGTGCCCTTCGGGGCGCGCCGCGGGACAGAACCCGGCTTACAGGCCGGCTGACCCCTTTTTCCTCCTGGAACCGCCGCTTCGCGCGCGCCGCCCCGGACCCGGAAATCCCGGAATCCGATGAGTTGCTCCCCGGCCCCAGTCGCGCCCAGAGAACGTCTTCTGTCCGTCTCTTCCGGAACATACAGTGAACAGACTTTAGCCGCAATCTCAATTTATAGGATGACTGCAAGGTGGGAAATCAGCTTCCGGATTTACATGGAAGAGGCCTCAAGAAGCCCTTGTTAATCATTTCTTAACTTACGACTTTTACTTCCCGTCCCGTTGACACCCATAAGATCCCATGATATCCCATGATCTCCCGCTATAGGACGATGGATACCCATGCGTAGTGGAAGGTCCGATTCGGGAACTCGGGGCTGGGCCGTAAAGGCAGGGGAAGCTAGTGTCGGTGTTTATTGGCACCTTCGAGAACAAGGTCGACCGCAAGGGACGGGTCTCCGTCCCGGCGACCTTTCGTTCTGCGCTTCAGGGCCAGGCCTTCCACGGAATCATCGCCTTCCGCTCCTACCGGGCGCCTGCGATCGAGGCCTGCGGCATGGATTTCATGCAGCGCCTGAACGAGAGCGTCTCGGACATGGACCTTTTCTCCGAGACCCACGACGACCTGGCGACCACGATCTTCGCGGACTCGCATCAGCTGGCGCTGGACGGCGACGGTCGGATCATGATGCCGGGCGAACTGGCCGAGCATGCCGGCATCACCGACCGGGCGGCCTTCGTCGGCAAGGGACCGATCTTCCAGATCTGGGAGCCGGATCGCCTGGACCAGCACAAGGACGCGGCGCGCGAACGGGCCCGCAGCCAGGGCCTGACCCTGCCGCTGCGCCCGGGCGGAGGTGGCCAATGACCGCCCCCGGCTCCCGGCAGAACGACGGCACCTTGCCGGGCGGGCACGTCCCGGTGCTGCTGGACGAGGTGCTCGAGGCGCTGGCCCCGCGCGACGGCGCGATCTACGTCGACGCCACCTTCGGCGCCGGCGGCTACAGCCGCGCCATCCTGGACGCCGCCGACTGCGCGGTCTGGGGCTTGGACCGCGATCCCGATGCGATCGCCGAGGGCCGGCCCCTGGCCGAAAGCTACGGCGGCCGCCTGACCCTGGTCGAAGGCCGCTTCGGCGAGATGGACGATCTGGTCACGGCCCGGCCCATCGATGGCGTGGCCTTGGACCTCGGCGTCTCCTCCATGCAGCTGGACCGGCCCGAGCGCGGCTTCTCCTTCCGCGCCGACGGGCCCCTGGACATGCGCATGGGCGGCAGCGGGCCGAGCGCGGCCGATCTGGTCAACGGCTGCCCGGAAGCCGAACTGGCCGACATCATCTACCGCTACGGCGAAGAGCGCCGCTCGCGCCGCATCGCCCGCGCCATCGTTGAGGCGCGCCGCAGCGAGCGGATCGAGCGCACCCTGCAGCTGGCCGAGATCGTCCGCGCGGCGGTGAAGCCCCGCGGCGAGACCATTCATCCGGCGACCCGGACCTTCCAGGCCCTGCGGATCGCCGTCAACGACGAGCTGGCGGAAATCGACGCCGGCCTGGCCGCGGCCGAGCGGCTGCTCGCCCCCGGCGGGCGACTGGCCGTGGTCGCTTTCCATTCCCTTGAAGACCGCAAGGTCAAGAGCTTCCTGCGCACGCGGAGCGGGGCCCTCCCCAGGACCTCCCGTCACCTGCCCGCCACTACGCAGGTCGACCGGGCTCCCACCTTTGAGCTCCTCCTCAAAGGGGCCCGGAAGCCGACGGCGACGGAAATCTCCGTCAACCCCAGGGCGCGCTCTGCCCGGTTGCGCGCCGCCCGTCGCACGTCGGCAGATGCTTGGCGGCCAGCCGCCTCAGGAGGCGACTCTTGAGTCGGCTGGCCGCCGTTCTTTGGATTTTCAGCGCCGCGCTGATCGCGGTCGTGCTCTTCGCGCTCAAGCACGAAGTGCAGCGGCTGGAGCGCGAGCTGCAGCTGGTCAGCCGGCAGATCGTCGCCGACCAGCAGGCGACCCACGTCCTGAAGGCCGAGTGGAGCTACCTCAACCAGCCGTCGCGGATCGCCGACCTGGCCTTGCGTCATCTTCGGCTGCAACCGCTCAGGACCTCCCAGATCATCGACATCGAGGCCGTGCCGACCCGGCCGGTCCCCGGCGTCAAGCCGCAACCGCCCCGGAAACTCGTCAACGCGGAGCGCCTTCAATGACCCGCCGTGTCACTTCCCGCCGCCGGCCCCGCCGCCCTCGGCCCGCTGACCGCGGCAAGGCACCGGCCGACCTGGTGCTGCTCGACAGCACGACCTCGCAGGCCCTGGAGGCCGGACGGACCCGCCTGATCGCGGTCGGCCTGCTGTTCTGCCTGGCCTTCGGGATCGTCGGCGTGCGGGTCGTGGACCTTTCCCTGCTGCGCGACGGCAACGAGCCACGCCTGGCTTCGGAGGCCGGCCGCAAGACCCTGATCACCGACCGCGCCGACATCGTCGACCGCAACGGCGTCGTCCTGGCGACCAGCCTGCCGACCGCATCGCTCTACGCCAACCCGCGCCAGGTCCGCGACCCCGAAGCGACCGCCGCCGCCCTGGCGCGCGTGCTGGCCGACGTCAACCCGGTGGTCCTGGCCGGAAAGTTGCGCAGCGACCGCTCTTTCGTCTGGCTCAAGCGCAACCTGTCGCCGCGCGAGCACTACGAGGTCAACCGCCTCGGCGTGCCCGGCCTCGACTTCAAGCGCGAGGAGCAGCGGGTCTATCCGCACGGCGACCTGATGACCCATGTCCTGGGCCTGGTCGACGTCGACAACCAGGGCATCGCCGGCCTCGAAAAGCGCTTTGACGGCCGTCTGCGCGGCGGCAGCGAGTCTCTGGCCCTGAGCATCGACCTGCGCCTGCAGCACATCCTGAGCGAAGAGCTCTACGGTGCCATGACCGCCTACGAGGCGATCGGCGCCGCCGGAATGATCCTCGACGCCGAGACCGGCGAGGTCCTGGCCATGTCCTCGCTGCCTACCTTCGAGCCGGAGCAGGCCGGGCGCGCCAGCGAGGAGGCCCGCTTCAACCGGGCCGCGCTGGGCGTTTACGAGATGGGCTCGGTCTTCAAGATCTTCACCACCGCCCTGGCGCTGGAAAGCGGCGCGTTGACCCTGGCCGACGGCTTCGACACCAGCAAGCCGATCCGGGTCGCGCGGCACACGATCCGCGACTACAAGCCGAAGAACCGCTGGCTGTCGATCCCGGAGATCTTCGTCTACTCGAGCAACATCGGCACCGTGCAGATGGCCATGGAGACCGGCACCGAGGCGCAGCAGGGCTTCCTCGATTCGCTTGGACTGCTGACCCCGGCCGCGATCGAGCTGCCCGAGGTCGGGGCGCCGATGCTGCCCTCGCCCTGGCGCGAGATCAACACGATGACTATCTCTTTCGGACACGGGATGGCGGTCTCTCCCGTGCAGTTGACCAGTGCCGTCGCCTCGGTGGTGAACGGCGGTGAGCTGCGCCCCGCCACCCTGCTGAAGCGGCTGGCGGGCGCGCCCGAGGGAGGCCGTCGCGTGCTCAGCAAGTCGACCTCGAACAAGATGCGCTGGCTGATGCGCCAGGTCGTCCTCCAGGGCACCGGCGGCAAGGCCGCGGCGCCCGGCTACATGGTCGGCGGCAAGACCGGAACCGCCGACAAGCTGCGCAACGGTCGCTACAGCCGCGGCTCGCGGATCGCGTCCTTCATCGGTGCTTTCCCGATGCACGCGCCGCGCTACGTGATCTTTGCGATGGTCGACGAGCCCAAGGGACAGAAGCAGAGCTACGGCTATGCCACCGGCGGCTGGGTTGCCGCCCCGGCCGTGGGCCGGGTGGTCGAGCGGATCGCGCCGCTGGTCGGAATCAAGCCATTACCCGTGCGAGACGAGGAAGAGGGGGAAACCGCGGATCTGATGATCCAGGCGTCGGCAGAGGGTTTTGCCTTTGCGTTTGAGTGACTTGGCAGAAGGAACAACCTGTGAAATGGCCGCAGGCGCTAAGCTTAAAGACATCGAAATCCGCGGCCTGACAGCCGACAGCAGGCAGGTTGAAGACGGTTACCTCTTCGCCGCCCTCCCCGGGACCCGACAGGACGGCCGAGCTTTCATAGACGACGCCCTGGACCACGGCGCAGCCGCGGTCCTTGCGCCTTTAGGCACCCGGCTCAAGGCTCCGAACCGCCCGGTCGCACTGCTTACCGACGAAAACCCGCGCCGGCGATTGGCGCTGATCGCGGCCCGCTTCTTTGCCGAGCAGCCGGCCAACATCGCCGCCGTGACCGGGACCAACGGCAAGACCTCCGTGGCCAGCTTTACCCGGCAGATCTGGGAGGCCGACGGACAGCGCGCCGCCAGCCTCGGCACCCTGGGCCTGGAACCGCCGGTCATGGAAGGCCCGGGCGGCCTGACCACGCCCGACCCGGTCGCCCTGCACCACTGTCTCTCGGACCTGGCACGGGCCGGCTACGACCACCTGGCGATCGAGGCCTCCAGCCATGGCCTCGACCAGTTCCGGCTCGACGGCCTGCGGGTCACCGCCGCGGCCTTCACCAACCTTTCGCGCGACCACCTGGACTATCACGGAGACATGGCCAGCTATCGCGAGGCCAAGCAGCGGCTCTTTTCGGAGTTGCTGATTCCCGGCGGCGCCGGCACCGCGATCCTCAACGCCGACGCGCCGGAGTCGGGCCACTACGCCCAGGCCGCCGAGGCCCGGCGCTGTCATGTGCTGACCTACGGCCGACAGGGCAAGGACATCCGGCTACGGGCCGTCGCGCCCGAGGCCGAAAGCCAGATCCTGGAACTGGAGGCCTTCGGCAAGACCCACAAGCTTCGCCTGCCCCTGGCCGGCCTCTTCCAGGCGCACAACGCCCTGGCCGCGCTCGGCCTGGCGGTCGCCACCGGGGTCGGGCCCGAGGACGCAGTCGCGGCGCTCGAGGGCCTGCGGCCGGTCCACGGCCGCCTGGAAAAGGTCGGCGAGACCCCGAGCGGCGGCCAGGTCTACGTCGACTACGCTCACACCCCCGACGCCCTGACCAGCGCGCTGCAGGCGCTGCGGCCGCACAGCCGCGGGCGGCTGATCGTGGTCTTCGGGGCCGGCGGCGATCGCGATCCCGGCAAGCGGCCGATGATGGGCGCGGCCGCGGCGGAACACGCCGACCTCACCATCGTCACCGACGACAACCCGCGCAGCGAGGACCCGGCAGCAATCCGCCAGGCGATCCTGGCCGCCGTTCCCGGCGCCACGGAGTCTGACGACCGCGGCCTGGCGATCCGCGATGCCGTCGACCGGCTCGAGGCCGGGGATTTACTGCTGATTGCCGGCAAGGGTCACGAGACCGGTCAGACGGTCGGCGACCGGGTCCTGCCCTTCGACGACTGCGAAGCGGCGCGCGCCGCCATCGCCGCCCTCGGCGGAGACGCGGGATGAGCGCTGCCCTCTGGACAGCGAAGGAAGCCGCGCTCGCGACCGGCGGGCGGAGCCAGGGCGACTGGGAGGCCAGCGGCGTGTCGATCGACAGCCGCAGCGTCGCAGCCGGCGACCTCTTCGTCGCGCTCAAAGGCCCCAGCTTCGACGGCCACGACTACGTCACCGACGCCCTCGGCAAGGGTGCGGCCGCGGCCATGGTCTCCAAGGCGCTGGAAGCGCTGGCGAGCGATGCGCCGCTGCTCCGCGTCGGCGACACGCTGGAAGCCCTGACCGCCTTGGGACAGGCGGCCCGTACCCGCAGCCAGGCCCGCTTCATCGGCGTCACCGGCAGCTGCGGCAAGACCGGGACCAAGGAGGCGCTGAAGGCCTGCCTCGCGGCCCAGGGCGCGACCGCGGCCAGCGTCGCCAGCTTCAACAACCACTGGGGCGTACCCCTGTCCCTGGCGCGTATGGCGCAGGACTCCGCCTACGGAGTCTTCGAGGTCGGCATGAATCATCCGGGCGAGATCTCGGCGCTGACCGCGATCTTGCGGCCGCACGTCGCGATCATCACCACGATCGAGCCGGTGCACCTGGAATACTTCGAGTCGGTCGAGGCCATTGCCGATGCCAAGGCCGAGATCTTCGAATCCATGGGCGCCGACGGCGCCGCGGTGCTCAACCGCGACAACGCCTACTACGAGCACCTGGCCGGCAAGGCCCGGGCCAGCGGGGTCGGCCGGATCATTGGCTTCGGCACCGCGCCGGGCGCGGAGCTTCGCCTCGAGTCCTGCGACCTGGGCGAACGCTCCAGCCAGGTCCGTGCCGAGGTCTTCGGCCGGCGCGTCGACTACCGGCTCGGGCTGCCGGGCCAGCACTCGGTGATGAACTCCCTCGCGGTGCTGGGCGCCGTCGAGGCCGCCGGTGCCGATCTCGATAAGGCGATGCTCGAACTGGCCAAGCTCGAGCCGCTGAAGGGTCGCGGCGCGCGGACAGAAATCGCTCTGCCCGGCGGCGGCAGCTTCGAGTTGATCGACGACAGCTACAACGCCAATCCCAGCTCGCTGCGCGCCGCCATCGCGGTGCTCGGCGGCAGCCGGCCGGAGAACGGCGGCCGCCGGATCGCGATCCTGGGAGACATGCTCGAGCTCGGCACCGAGGCGAAGCAGCTGCACGCCGGTCTGGCGGGACCGATCGCGGAGGCCGGCGTCGATCTGGTGTTCAGCTGCGGGCCCCTGATGGCGGCCCTGTCTGAAGCCTTGCCACAGGACCTGCGCGGCGGCCATGCCCCGGACTCGCAGGCCCTGGCCCCCGAGGTCGTGGACGCGCTCGGCCCGGGCGACATCGTCCTGGTCAAGGGTTCCCTCGGCAGCCGGATGGCCGTCGTGGTCGAGGCCCTGAAAGGTATTGGCGGCACGTCCCCACAAGCGACTGCAGGCGAGTGAGGCCGGACCCCGGATGCTGTTCAACCTCCTGACCCCGCTGTCCGACGAGTATCTCGTCTTCAACCTGTTCCGCTACCTCACCTTTCGCAGCGGCGGCGCGGTGCTGACGGCGCTGGTCATCTCCTTCGTGGTCGGCCCCTGGATCATCGCCTGGCTGCGCCGGATCCAGAAGGAAGGCCAGCCGATCCGCGAGGACGGCCCGGAAAGCCATCTGATCACCAAGGCCGGCACCCCGACCATGGGCGGCGTCCTGATCCTGCTGGCGATCTCGATCTCGACCTTGCTCTGGGCTGACCTGACCAATGGCTATGTCTGGGCGATCCTGATCATCACGGTGGGCTTCGGCCTGATCGGTTTCACCGACGACTACCTCAAGCTGACCCATCGCAGCTCCAAGGGCCTGTCCGGTCGTATCAAGCTGCTGGCACAGATCCTGATCAGCCTGGCGGCGACCCTGTGGATCATGGACATCAGCCCGCAGAACATGGCCCAGCACCTGGCGGTGCCCTTCATCAAGGACCTGCTGCTGAACCTCGGCTGGGCGTTCGTCGCGCTTGCGATTGTCGTCATGGTCGGGGCCTCGAACGCGGTCAACCTGACCGACGGCCTGGACGGTCTGGCCATCGTCCCGGTGATGATCGCCGCCGCCTGCTTCGGCTTCATCGCCTACCTGGTCGGCAACGCCGTCTTCTCCAACTACCTGCAGATCCACTACGTGCCCGGCACCGGTGAGCTGGCGGTGTTCTGCGCCGCCCTGGTCGGTGCCAGCCTCGGCTTCCTCTGGTTCAACGCTCCGCCGGCCATGGTCTTCATGGGCGACACCGGCTCACTGTCCTGCGGCGGCGCGCTCGGCGGGATCGCGGTGATCACAAAGCACGAGCTGGTGCTGGCCATCATCGGCGGCGTCTTCGTGCTCGAGACCGTGTCGGTGATCGTCCAGGTCGTCTCCTTCAAGCTGACCGGCCGGCGGGTCTTCCGGATGGCGCCGCTGCACCATCATTTCGAGAAGAAGGGCTGGCAGGAGCCGACGATCGTGATCCGGTTCTGGATCATCGCCTCGATCCTGGCGCTTGCCGGCCTTGCGACTCTGAAGTTGAGGTGAGGTCGGGGTCGTGCGGATCGAGCTGCCTTTCTTCAACACCTTGCCGGTCGCGGTCCTCGGCCTCGGCAAGTCCGGCCTGGCCGCGGCCCGGGTCCTGAAGGACAGCGGCGCCGAGGTCTGGGCCTGGGACGACAACGAGGACGTCCGCGCCCGGGCGCGCGAGCAGGGCATCCCGGTCGTCGACCTGCAGGGCTGCAACTGGCAGGAGCTGACCACCCTGGTGCTGTCGCCGGGCATCCCGCACAGCTACCCGGAACCCCATCCCGTGGCCGAGCTGGCCCGCAAGCACGGGGTCGAGATCATCGGTGACATCGAGCTGCTGGCCCGCGCCCAGCGCGACGCCCAGTACCTCGGCGTGACCGGCACCAACGGCAAGTCGACCACCACCGCCCTGATCGGCCACATCCTGGAGACCGCGGGCCGCAGCGTGGAGATCGGCGGCAACCTCGGCATCCCGGCGCTCGAGCTGGAGCCGCTCGACATGGGCGGCGTCTACGTGCTCGAGATGTCCTCCTATCAGCTCGAGCTGACGCTCTCGATCACCTTCGACGTCGCCGTCCTGCTCAACATTTCGCCCGACCACCTGGAGCGCCACGGCGGCTTCGAGGGCTACGTCGCTGCCAAGCGCCAGATCTTCCACCGCCAGACCAAACCGCGGACCGCGGTGATCGGAGTGGACGACGAGACCTGCCGTAGCATCTGCGACGCCCTGCGCGCCGAAGACGATCAGATCGTCGTGCCGATCTCCGGCAACGGCCGGGTGGTGGGCGGCGTCTACGCGGCCGAGGGCGTGCTCTACGACGAGACCGAAGGCGGCCCGGTGCCGGCCCTCGACCTGCGCGAGATCATCAGCTTGCCCGGGGCGCACAACTGGCAAAACGCCGCGGCCGCCTTCGCCGCCTGCCGGGCGATCGGCCTGCAGCCGGCGGTCATCGCCGCCTGCCTGCGCAGCTTCCCCGGCCTCGCGCACCGTCAGGAAGCGCTGACGGTGATCGACGGCGTGCTCTACGTGAACGATTCCAAGGCAACCAACGCCGACGCCGCGGCCAAGGCCCTGGCCTGCTACGACGCGATCTACTGGATCGCGGGCGGCCGAGCCAAGGACGGCAGCCTGCGCGGCCTGGAGCCCTTCTTTGACCGGATCGTTCATGCCTTCCTGATCGGCGAGGCGGCGGAGTCCATCGCTGCCGCGCTCGATGGGAAGGTGGACCACAGCATCTGCGGCGACCTCGAAACGGCCGTCGCCAGG
>JASJAL010000208.1 GCA_030067055.1 Kiloniellales bacterium
GGCGAGATCTTCGTCGACATGCACAAGGAGGGCGCTGCCTTCCGCAGCCTGATGAACAACTTCGCGATCGCGATCTCGATCGGGCTGCAATACGGCGTGCCGCTGGAGGAATACGTCGAGGCCTTCACCTTCACCCGTTTCGAGCCCTCCGGCATGGTCGAGGGCAACGACGCCATCAAGATGTCGACCTCGATCATCGACTACATCTTCCGGGAGCTGGCAATCTCCTACCTGGGCCGCAACGACCTGGCCCACGTCGAGCCTAGCGATCTGCTGCCCGACAGCGTGGGTCGCGGCGACGGGGAGGGCGAGCCGCCCGAGGCCGAGCGCGAGGCGGTCGCCGAGACGGTCCGTCGCATCGCCTCCAACGGCTACGTCCGCAACCAGTTGATCGTCTTGAACGGCGGCGGCACCGGCACCACGGCACTCAAGGCCGAGGCGCCGGGCGCCGTCGCCTCAGAGCTCGCCGGCGCTGGGGGCTCCGCCGAAGCCCTTGCCGTCGAGACCGTAGTCACCGAGACCGTGGATATCCGGCTCGAGCGCGTCCGTGAAGCGCGCCTCAAGGGTTACGAAGGTGATCCTTGTGAAGGCTGCGGCAATTTCACCCTGGTGCGCAACGGGACCTGCATGAAGTGCGTGACCTGCGGCGCCACCAGTGGCTGCTCATGAGGAGCGGTGGAAGTCGCGCGCAGGCAAGCGCGCCCTACCCGACGACTCATGTCTGAGTTCTCCCTGTGACCTTGGGGCGGGCGGCGGTCCGCCCCCCTTTTTGGGCCACGAGCACCCTCGCTTCCCTTGTCCGGCTTCCGGCCTCCGGATAAGCTCCCGGCCGTCTTGGGAACACGCTGTCGACAGGGAGGACGAAGCGACATGGCCGGAGCGATCGACGCGCGCCTGCAGGAACTGGGGATCGAGCTGCCGGAGGCGGCCGCCCCCGCCGCCAACTACGTGCCCTACGTGGTCTCCGGCAACCATGTCTTCGTGGCCGGGCAGATCACCATCTACAACGGCGAGATCCAGTACGTCGGCAAGCTGGGCCGCGACTATGGGGTCGAGGAGGGTGAGGCCGCGGCGCGGCTCTGCGCCCTCAACATCATCGCCCAGGTCAAGGCGGCCTGCGGCGGCGACCTGGACCGAGTGGTGCGCTGCGTGCGCCTGGGCGGCTTCGTCAATTCGACCGCCGACTTCACCGACCAGCCCGAGGTGATCAACGGCGCCTCGAACCTGATGGTCGAGGTCTTCGGCGACAAGGGCAAGCATTCCCGGGCTGCGGTCTCGGCGGCCTCCCTGCCCCGCGGCGTGGCGGTCGAGGTCGACGCGGTCTTTGAGATCAGCTAGGCCGCGTCGGTGTCAGCGCCGGCGAATAGTTCTTCGACCGGCGCAGGAAGTCCGACCAACAATCGGCTAAAATCCACTTCTCCTTTCGCCGCGTAGGTCTGAATAGTGGCGGATGCGCCAGGACAAAGGGCAGGAGGAGCACGCAAACGCATGCCGGACGGACGCGAGCCAGCTGCCATCAAGGTCCTGACCGGGATCGACGAGGTGCCGGCTGCGGCCTGGGACGCCTGCGCCGGAGCCGACAATCCCTTTGTCAGCCATGCCTTCCTGAGCGCCCTCGAGGGCAGCGGATCGGTCGGCGAAGACGCCGGCTGGTTGCCGCAGCACCTGGCCTATCACGACGACGAGGGCCGCCTGCTCGGCTGCCTGCCGCTCTATCTCAAGAGCCATTCCTACGGCGAGTACGTCTTCGACTGGGCCTGGGCCGATGCCTACGAACGGGCCGGCGGGCGCTATTACCCCAAGCTGCAGTCCAGCGTGCCCTTCACGCCGGTGACAGGCCCGCGGCTGCTGGTCCATCCCGAGGCAGACTGGCGCCAGACGGCCGGGACCCTGACCGGCGCCATGGTCGAGCTGGCGCGGCAGCTCAAGATCTCCTCTGCGCACATTACCTTCCCGACTCAGCGGGAGTGGTCGCTCTTGGGCGACTTCGGGATGCTGCAGCGGCGCGGCCTGCAGTACCGCTGGGACAACCGCGGCTACGAGGACTTCGATGGCTTCCTCGGCGCCCTGGCCTCGCGCAAGCGCAAGGCAATCCGCAAGGAGCGCCGCGAGGCCCAGGCCTGCGGCCTGACGATCACCCGGCGCTGCGGCGACGAGATCGAGCCGCTGCACTGGGACGCCTTCTACCGGTTTTATATCGCGACCAGCGACCGCAAGTGGGGCCACCCCTACCTGACCCGGGACTTCTTCCGTCAGCTCGGCGCGACCCTCGGCGAGAAGGTCGTACTGGTCCTGGCGGAGGACGAGGGCCGGCCGGTCGCCGGCGCCCTCAACCTGCGCGGCGCCGACACCCTCTACGGCCGAAACTGGGGCTGCCTTGGGCGATTCAAGTTCCTGCACTTCGAGCTCTGCTACTACCAGGCCATCGACTACGCGATCCAGGAAGGCCTGCAGCACGTCGAGGCCGGCGCCCAGGGCGAGCACAAAATCCAGCGCGGCTATCTACCGGTCGAGACCTACAGCGCCCACTGGATCGCCGACGGCGGCTTCCGCCAGGCGGTCGAGGATTTCCTCCAACGCGAGGGCCGGGCGATCTCCTACGAAGCCAGGGCCCTGGCCGGCGAAGGTCCCTATCGCAAGGACGGCGGCGGCTGATTGTCGAACGCGGCTACGCCGACCGCCAGGCCTGCACGACGTCGTCGGCCGAAACCTCCTCCAGCGGCCGCCTTGGCGCGGGTGCTTGCTCGTCGATCAGGGCCGGGAAAAGGACCTCGACCAGATCGCCGCTTGGCTGCAGCAGGCCGCGGGCCCGGGCCTGCGGGTCGGCCAGCAATTCCTCGGCTTCGAGGACCGGCTGCCAGCAGCAATCGACGCCGCCGAGCAGTGCCTGCCACTCTACCTGGGACCGCGCCTGAAACAGGCCGGCGACCTCGGCGATCAGATCGTCTTGCGGCAGCGGCTCCGCCTGCCGTGCGATCCAGTCCTGGCGCCCGACCGCTTCGCAGAAGGCGGCCCAGAACTTCGGCTCCAGAGCGCCCAGTGTGACGAAGCGACCGTCGGCCGTCTCGTAGATCCCGTAGCAAGCTGCGCCGCCGTTCAGCAGATCAAGGCCGCGGGTCATGGGCCGGCCGCGCAGGGCGGCAGTCAGCTGGCCGCCCTGCCAGGCCAGCACCGCCTCGGCCAGGCTGACATCCAGGAAGGCGCCCTCCCCGCCCCGCTCGCGACGCAGGAGCGCCGCCAGGATCGCGATCACCGCCTGCAGCGCGCCGGCGTGGTCGGCGACGGGCGGGTGGGCGATCGCTGGCCGCGCCGAGCTGCCGGAGGTCACCAGGCCGCCGCCCCAGGCCAAGTAGTTGAGGTCGTGGCCGCCTTTGCCGGCATAGGGTCCGGTTTGGCCGTAGCCGGAGAGGGCGCAGTGGATCAGCCGCGGGTTCAGCGCGGTCAGGGCCGATCGGTCGAAGCCGAGGCGGGCCAGCATGCCGGGACGGTAGGACTCTAGGAGGACGTCGGCCTCGGCGATCAGATCCGCGAAGATGGCCCGCCCCGCCTCGGCCTTGAGGTCGATACGGACGACCCGCTTACCGGCGTTGATCAGCTTGTAGTAGGCCGAGATCTCGTCCGGGTCGGGCGGGCCGATGCCGCGCATGGGGTCCCCGCCCGGCGGCTCGACCTTGACCACCTCGGCCCCGAGGTCGGCCAGGATCTGTCCCGCGAAGGGCCCAGGCAGGTACTGCGAGATGTCGACGACTCGAAGGCCGGCCAAGCAGGCGGCGATCACGACTGAGCCCGGCCGCTAGAGGTGCCTCGCGCCGGCTGAAGGCGCAGGTGCGCCAAGGCCCCCGCCTACTCGACCAGGACCGGCAGCTTGCTCTTGGGCTTGCTGGGCTTGCGCGGACGGCGCGGCTTGCCGGGCCCGCCCCTGCCCTTTGAACCGCCGCCACCCTTGTTGTCGGGGAAGCCGAAGACCGGGGCGTCGTCCTTGATCTCGACCTGGACCGTCCCGCCCTTGGCCAGCTTGCCGAAGAGCAGCTCCTCGGCCAGGGGCTTCTTGATGTGCTCCTGGATTACCCGCGCCAGGGGCCGGGCGCCGTAGAGCGGGTCGTAGCCCTTCTTGGCCAGCCAGTCGCGCGCGGCCGGGGCCAACTCGATGGTGACGTTGCGGTCGGCCAGCTGGGCCTCCAGCTGCATCACGAACTTGTCGACCACCCGCGAGACAATCTCCGGCGTCAGGTTGCTGAAGGGAATCACCGCGTCCAGCCGGTTTCGGAACTCCGGCGAGAACATGCGGTTGATCGCCTCCTCGTCCTCACCGCCGCGCTCGCTACGCTCGAAGCCGATCGCCGGCTTGGCCAGATCGGCCGCGCCCGCGTTGGTGGTCATGATCAGGATGACGTTGCGGAAGTCGACCGTCTTGCCGTTGTGATCGGTCAGCTTGCCGTAGTCCATGACCTGCAGGAGAACGTTGAAGAGGTCCGGATGGGCCTTCTCGATCTCGTCCAGCAGCAGCACCGAATGCGGATGCTGGTCGACCGCGTCGGTCAGGAGGCCGCCCTGGTCGAAGCCGACGTAGCCCGGAGGTGCACCGATCAGGCGTGAAACCGAGTGCCGCTCCATGTACTCCGACATGTCGAAGCGGGTCAGTTCCACCCCCATGGAGCGGGCCAGCTGGCGCGCGACCTCGGTCTTGCCGACCCCGGTGGGCCCGGAGAAGAGGTAGCTGCCGATCGGCTTCTCGGGCTCGCGCAGGCCGGCGCGGGCCAGCTTGATCGCCGCCGAGAGCGCGATGATCGCCTTGTCCTGGCCGAAGACCATGGTCTTGAGGTCGCGCTCGAGGTTCTTGAGCGAGGCCTTGTCGTCCTGGGACACCGACTTCGGCGGGATCCGCGCGATCTTGGCGATCACCGTCTCGATGTCCTTCACGCCTACGGTCTTGCGCCGCTTGTTCGCCGGCAGCAGCTTCTGCGAAGCGCCGACTTCGTCGATCACGTCGATCGCCTTGTCGGGCAGCTTCCGATCGCCGATGTACTTGGCCGAGAGCTCGACCGCCGTGCGCAGGGCGTCCTGGGTGTAACGGACGTCGTGGTGCTCCTCGTAGTAAGGCTTCAGGCCCTGGAGGATCTTCACCGCGTCGTCAATCGAGGGCTCGTGGATGTCGATCTTCTGGAAGCGCCGGACCAGGGCCCGGTCCTTCTCGAAGTAGTTGCGATACTCCTTGTAGGTGGTCGAGCCGATGCAGCGCAGCGTGCCGCTCTGCAGGGCCGGCTTGAGCAGGTTGGAGGCGTCCATCGCCCCGCCCGAGGTGGCGCCGGCGCCGATCACCGTGTGGATCTCGTCGATGAAGAGGATCGCGCCGTCGAGCTCCTCGATCTCGGCCAGGACGGCCTTGACCCGCTCCTCGAAATCGCCGCGGTAGCGGGTGCCGGCCAGAAGGGCGCCCATGTCGAGCGAGAAGACCGTCGCCTCGGACAGGACCTCGGGCACCTCGTCGTTGACGATCCGCCGCGCCAGCCCCTCCGCCAGGGCGGTCTTGCCGACTCCGGGATCGCCGACGTAGAGCGGGTTGTTCTTGGTCCTGCGGCAAAGCACCTGGATGGTTCGCTCGATCTCCGGCTCGCGGCCGATCAGCGGGTCGACCTTGCCGTCGCGCGCCTTCTTATTCAGGTCAACGCAGTAGGAATCCAGCGCCTCGTGGCCCCGGCGCACCACATTTTCGGCCGCCACGTCCTCGTCGGCGCCGTGGACGGTGCGCTCCTGCGTCTGTCCCTGAACCTTTGCGATGCCGTGGCTGATGTAGTTTACGGCGTCCAGCCGGCTCATCTCCTGCTCCTGCAGGAAATAGACGGCATGGCTCTCCCGCTCGGAGAACATCGCGACCAGGACATTGGCGCCGGTCACCTCCTCGCGGCCTGAGGACTGGACGTGGATCGCCGCGCGCTGCAGGACCCGCTGGAAGCCGGCGGTCGGCTTGGCATCGCCCGGCTGGGCGGTGATCAGGTTGGTCAGCTCGTTGTCGATGTAGTCCAGCAGATCGCTGCGCAGGCGATCGAGCTCGACCCCGCAGGCGCGCAGGACCGCGACCGCGTCGGGGTCCTCGGTCAGTGCCAGCATGAGGTGTTCGAGCGTGGCGTATTCGTGACGCCGCTCGTTGGCTGCGGCCAGGGCTCGGTGCAGGGTCTGTTCCAGGTTGCTCGATAACACGGGAGGCCTATTCCTTCTCCAGAGTGCATTGAAGGGGGTGCTGGTGGCGACGGGCGTAGTCGACCACCTGGGTCACCTTGGTCTCAGCCACCTCATAGGTGTAGACGCCACAGATGCCCACGCCCCTCCGATGGACGTGCAGCATGATCTGCGTGGCCTCTTCGCGGTTCTTGCCGAAGAACTGCTCCAGAACGTGGACGACGAACTCCATCGGCGTGTAATCATCATTTAGCATCAAGACCTTATACATAGAGGGCTTCTTGGTCTTGGGCTTGCTTTCAACGACGACACCGGTGGCGTTTCCGTCGTCCGGCCGCTGGTCTTTTCGCTTGTCGGTCATATCCGCGATTGTCTGACAGCACCGTTAACGAAGGATGCCACGCCCCTCGGCGCCGCACGCTACGAATCATATTGGATTTTACCGGATAGGGAAAAGGGGTGATGCGAGCAAAAAAAGGGCCCGGATGCTGGATCCGGGCCCGACCGTTCGGTTTCTGCCAACGAAGCGTCAGAAGGCCATCGGCTTCAGCAGCTTCTCGACCGTGACGTTGACGCGGCTCTGGATCGGCGCAAAGGCGTCCGTGGTCAGCTTGACCGACATCTCGGTCAGCTTGCCAGTCTCCGCGACGGCATTGTCGAAGCTCTCGCGCGCGTAGGCATTCTGCAGGTCGATGGCCTCCTGCATGGTCTTGGCGCTGAACATCTTGGTCGCGGCGGCGGCGTTGGCCTCGGCGGCGGACTTGGCGAAGCTCATCAGCTCGCGGCTCACGCTCTCCATGCCGACGGCCATGATCTGGCCGGCCTTGACCATGGCATCGATGTTCTGCTGGCCCATGTCGGAGAAGTCGCCGTAACCGGCGAACATCGCCTTCGAGGCCTTCTTGACCTGGGCGTTGGTGGTGGAGACCGCCCGCTCGACATTCTGGGTCGCGGCCTCGGTGCCGGTCTTGACGGCAGCCTCGACGGTCTCGACGCCAGCATCGACGACGCTCTGCGCGACCTCGGTGCTCTTCTTAACGACGGTCTCGGTCTTCTTCTGGGTGCTCAGCGCCGCAGCCCTGGGCTTCTTCGCGGCGGTGCTTTTTCTGACGGCCATACCGGCTTCCTCCTGCTTCAGACCCGGTGCAGCCACCAGGTCGGCGAGTTATCGATTGCTGCGGTGCAGCATGACCGAATAGATAGACTGACCTGGAGAGAAGTCAAGAAAAATTGTGCAGTGCAACAAAAGAAAATTCGACCTAAATCCGGGGCGTTTCGGGGCCTGCCTCAGCCTCGCAGCCGGATCGCAAATGCTCGGATTCAGAAGGGGTTGCGGGTTCACAGGCCGCCCCCCTCGAGGCCGTTCTCACCCACGGTGATCAGAAAGCGCGACGTTTCGCCGCCCCTCTCCTGTGCCGGCCCGCTGGCCCGGCCGAGCTCGACCGGATTGAGGTCGCGCGGCCAATTCACTGCCACGCCCGTGTCGTCCCGTTGGAGCAGGGTGGTTGGAAAGCGCAAGGCCGAGAAGGCCTCGGAAGGGCCTTGCCAGCCGCCAAAGTAGAACCTGCCGTCAACGCAAGCTACCGCGGCCCAGTAGAATCCCCTGGAATTCAACTCCAACCCGACGTCGGGTCGATCGAAAAATCCGGCCTCGGCCAGATTCTGGCGCAGCTGCTCCATTTCCTGGCCATCCAGGCGCGTTTGGGCTTCCTTCCATCGCCACGGGGCCAGCAGATCATCGAACTGAAGTTGTGAAATGTTCGCTGGGCCCTTAACGCGCGCCCTCATCGATCCGCCTTGGTCGGCCCCATCGCCCAGGATATCGTAGCTGCGCAGCTGCTCATCATAGCGGGCATTGTAGACAAATCGGTACTTCTCCGGGGCTCCGGGCCCGCAGGCGGCGCGGATATCGTCGCCAGTGACGTAGCTGAGCCACGTGAATTTATGGGTGAGCGGGGAATCCGCCTCTCCCTGATTGGCGCAGGCCACGAGCAGAACCCCACACAGGAGCCCGGCAAGAATCGGCCGGCGGGGCCGGCTTCGATGGCTCCGGGACCGGGCGTTGGGTATATTTTGACGCTTCGGGGTGTATGTCATGTTGTGAAGTTCTCACGGTCCTAGAGAATGGTTAACCATTTTGCTCGAAGCTACTACGCGATTTCTGGACAGCGAATCGAGAATTGCCTAGAGTTCCGGCATATTTAGGCGATTCGACAGGTTTCGGGGACTGGCACTTGATCACGAACTCAGGTGACGGCTTTTTTCGTTTCTTCTTGAACAAGCGCGCCCACGTGGCAGCGCTGACCTGTTTCCTTGTCTTTGCCGCGGCTCTGTTCACGGCCGCGCCTGCCCAGGCCAAGTACGCCTCGGTCGTCATCGACGCCGAGACCGGCGAGGTGCTTCACGCCAAGAACAGCAACACGCGCAACTATCCGGCCTCCCTGGTCAAGATGATGACCCTCTACATGGTCTTCGATGCCCTGGAGAAGCGCAAACTCAAGCTGAACCAAGGCCTTAGGGTCTCCCGCCGTGCCGCCGGCATGCCGCCCTCCAAGCTCGGCCTGCGTCGAGGCCAGACCATTCGCGTGAAGGAGGCGATCCTGGCGCTGGTGACCAAGTCCGCCAATGATGTCGCCGTGGTCGTGGCCGAGGCGATCGGCGGTACCGAGAGCCAGTTCGCCCGGAAGATGACCAAGAAGGCCCGCAAGCTCGGCATGAAGCGAACCACCTTTCGCAATGCCTCGGGCCTGCCAAACCGCAGACAGCTCAGCACGGCGCGCGACATGGCGACCTTGGCAAGGGCCCTGATTCGCGATTTTCCTCAGTACTACCATTTCTTCGCGACCCAGAAGTTCAAGTACCGCGGGCGCACCTACCGCAATCACAACAAGCTGCTGCGAACCTATTCCGGCGCCGACGGCATCAAGACCGGCTACATCCGCGCCTCCGGCTACAACCTCGTGGCGTCCAGCGTCCGCAACGGCCGCCGGGTCATCGCCGTCGTCTTCGGCGGCAAGACCTCGCGGTCGCGCAACCGTCATACCGCAACCCTGCTCGACCGGGGCTTCAAGCGCCTGACGATGATCGCCAGGAACTATCCTCCGCCGCCGCGCCGCAAGCCGACGGCCATCGCCGCGGCCCGTCAGCCGCGCGGGGCGGAAATCGCTGTGAATCAGGCCGCGCAGCCGGCGCCTCAGGCGACCGTAGCGCCGCCGAAGCTCCAGCAGCAGCGCCATGGCGGCACATCGCTAGAGACCGAGGCCGTGGCCACCTTCAACGCGCCGGCGACCGGCAAAGCGACGGGCCTGGACACGCAGGCCATCTTGGCAGAGCTCAACGCGAACCAGCCGGGTAAGCCGTCGGGCTCTCGAGAGCCGGCCAAGCATGGGACCCTGACCGCCGAAGATCTTGCCGCCCAGCCCCTGATCGGCTCCGACCAGGCCGCCGGAACCCTGGTCACCGACGCCGCCGTGCCGCCGCCCGCCGCCGTCGAGAGCGTGCCTTTGGTCGACACGCTGGCAAGGCGTAGCCAGAGCGCGGTCGCAGCCGCGGAAGCGCCGGCGCCGGCGACAGAGGTCGCCGCCGCGCCGCCCCCGCCCGCTCCGCCGAAGCCGGCCACCGCCGCCGCGGCCAAGGCCGGAACCTCCCTGGAGTTCCAGGTGGTGGAGCCGCGCCGGAAGCCGGGCCCCTACGGGGTCCAGGTCGGCGCATTCTATCGCTATCGGCCGGCCCAGAAGGCGGCGCAGAAGGCATTCAAGAAAGCGCCCAAGCTGCTTGCCGAGGCGGAAGTATCGGTCACCCACGTTCGCGGGGCCCGGGGCAAGCTCTATCGGAGCCGCCTGGTTGGCCTGTCAAAGCGGAATGCCCGCCAAGCCTGCCGCAAGCTTCGCTCGCTCAAGATAGACTGCATGGTCGTGAGGGTGGGGCGCAGCACCAAGGTCGCCGGCACGGCGAGCCGGACCTCCCTCGCCGCCAACTGATCGCGGCCGGCCCGGACCCTCGCCTAGAGGCCCTGCACGTCCAATCCACTCTGCTCGAGCTGTGCCGTGACCTCCGCCTTAAGGCGGTCGAGGGCGGCCTGGTCTGAGGCCTCGCAGCGCAGGACCAGCGCCGGTTCGGTGTTGGAAGCGCGCAGGAGCCACCAGCCGTCTTTGCTGCTGACCCTGACGCCATCGATATCGTTGACTTCGGCGCCCGCGGCCCGGAGCCGAGCGCCGACCTCCTCGACCACGGCGAACTTCCGGTCCTCCGGGCAGTGCAGACGATGCTCGGGCGTATTGACGACGGCAGGCAGCGCGGCCCGGATGCTCGAAAGGCTC
>JASJAL010000209.1 GCA_030067055.1 Kiloniellales bacterium
CAGCCGGCGATCTCTCCCGGCTGCCGGTTCTCCTCCTGCTCCTCGAGCCAGCAATCGTAGAGCGTCTGGGCGCGGGCCGCCTTGTCCGGCGTCCGTTCGGCAGCGCCGGTCTCCAAAGTTGCGACCAGCCGAATGCGCGACTGCGACAAGGCATCCACGATCTCGTCGTCGGAGAGGTCCCGGAGCGCGACCGGCTCGGGCGCGACGGCTTCGCCCTCGGCCGAGCGGATCGCGCGCAGGGCGAAGGCGTCCGAATCCCCGTAGTCGCCGCCGTCGTACTCCGACTGCGCCAGCGCCATGTAGCCGGCGTAGAGCGCCCTCTGAAAGGCCGTGCCCTCGGGCACGGTCTGCTCCGCCTTCTGCAGCTGCGTGCCGCAGGCGGCGAGGGCAACGACGGCCAGGCCAAACAGCGCCAGACCGGTCAGGCATAAATTCGACCTCGGCATAAGTCTCTCCCTGAAACCCAATACCATCCTGTCTTGGGACAGCCGCCAGTCCCCGCTGGACGCCACCTCTTTCGCCCAGCCCTTTTATATCCTAAATATTTTGTTAATCAAACAAATATATCGATTTTTACTTTCTTTTACTTCGGCAATGACTTTAAGTAGAGAACAAAATACTTGTTCTTGCGAAGCAATGTTCGCGTCTCTGGTGCGCTTGAACACCAGGAACCTGCAGAATTTCTGGGAACTATGGCCTATAGGGGGGCGCGAAAGCGGCCGGGGAAATCGCGCGTCATCGGCGCTCTCGGAAGAAGCCGCGCAGAAGGTCCCCGCAGCGGGTTTCATCGACGCCGCCGACGACCTCGGGGCGGTGGTGGCAGGTCGGCTGGCGGAAGACCTCGGCACCGTGCTCGACCCCGCCGCCCTTGGGGTCGTAGGCGCCGAAGTAGAGCCGGCGCAGGCGGGCGAGCGCGATCGCCTGGGCACACATGGCGCAGGGTTCGAGCGTGACGTAGAGGTCGGCGGCGGTCAGGCGCTTCAGGCCGAGCCGGCGCGCGGCCGCCTGGATGACCAGCATCTCGGCGTGGGCGGTGGGGTCGCTGAGCACCTCGACCCGGTTGTGGTCGCGGGCCAGGACCGTGCCGTCGGCGGAGTCCACCAGGACGGCGCCGACCGGGACCTCGCCGGCGGCGGCCGCCGCCTCGGCCTGTTCCAGGGCCAGGGCCATGTAGCTGGGCTTCGCCATGGCGCGACCCTGCCGCCGGGGCAGGGTCGCGGTCAAGCCGGCGGGCGGGCTCAGGCCGCCTCGGGGAGCGGCGGCGGGACCGTGCGCTGGAAGGAGTCGCGGGCCTTCATGGCGTCGAGCAGGCGCTGGACCGGGGGCGCGGCGCCGAGGAGCTCGGGACCCTCGGGCAGACCCTCGACGTAGGCGAGCTGAGGCGCCAGCAGCAGGTCGGGGATCTTGGGATCGGCGCCGAAGAAGAAGGGGCCCGCGGCCAGGGCCTCGGCAAGGATGGCGAAGTGGCCGTGGAGCTCGGTCACCGCGGCGTCGATCACCGCGCGGTCCGGCTCGCCGTCGGGGCCCTTGGGGAAGATGTACTGCAGGATGTAGCGCCGGCCCATGGTCGGGATCAGGTAGTCGTGGAGCGCACTCTCCCACTGCATCAAAAGCAGTGCCTGCCCCGGATCATTGGGTTCCAGGGCGGGGCCGTCGAAGGTCCGGTCGAGGTAGCGCAGGATGGCGCTGGACTCGTAGAGCCGGACGCCGTCGTGCTCCATAGCCGGCATGCGGCCGAAGGGATGGCGGCCGCTCTCACGCATCTGGTCGGGCATCATGGGTTCCACCACGTGGGCGGCGCCCTTCTCCTCGCAAGCCATGCGCACGGAGCGCACGTAGGTGGACTGCGGCATGCCGAAGACGATCACGTCGGACAGGGTTCCTCCTCCTCTCTTAGTCTTCGCGTCTAGGCCAGGAGCTCGGCCAGGCATTTGAAGGAGCTGGACCAGCCCTTGGCGTGGCGCTCGCGGGCCAGGTCGTCGGCCAGCCATTCGTGGGTCAGGGTCAGCTCGGTCATGTCGCCCAGGGCCTTGAACTCCAGGGTGACCAGGGTCTCGAGCCCGGCGTACTGGGTGTTCTCCCAGGCCCAGGTCAGGACCAGCCGCGCGCCGGGCACGACCTCCCGGAAGACCCCACCGACCGGGTTGGCGTCGCCGTCGGCGTGGACGATGACCACGCGCCAGGGCCGGCCGACCTCCGGCGTCCAGTCGCAGTCCGCGATGCTGCAGCCCTGGGGGCCGAACCAGCGGGCGAGCTGCACCGAGTCGGCGAAGGCGCCGTAGACCCGCTCCAGCGAGGCCTTGAAGCTGCGCGTCAGGGTGAGCGCGGGCTCAGCCTTGCGATCCCGGCTCGTCGTCCTTGCCTGGGTCTGGGGGTCCGGCATGGGGCGTCTCCTTCACCTTCGGGTTCGACCCTTCCAGGTAGCGGGCCAGGCCGTCCAGGCGGCCCTCCCAGAAGCGGCGGGTGCTGTCGATCCACTCGGCGGTGCCGGCCAGGCCCTGGGGGCGCAGGTGGCAGCGGCGCCACTGGGCGTCTTTCTCGCGACGGATCAGGCCGGCGGACTCCAGGACCTTGAGGTGGCGGGAGACCGCGGGCAGCGAGATCTCGAAGGGCGCGGCCAGCTCGCCGACCGGGGCCGGTCCCAACGCCAGGCGGGCGACGATGGCGCGCCGGGTCGGGTCGGCCAGGGCGGCGAAGGCGGCGTCCAGCTGGTTTTCGGTCATGGTCACGGCGCAGCTCGTATTTAACTAATATGTTAAATACGAGGCTCCGGCCCCGGAGTCAAGAAGGCCCGTGTCGGGCCGTCTCGACCATTGAGCTTGGTCCCGGCAGTGCATAAGTTCCCGTCATGCCCGACAGACCCGTCATCGGCCTGACCCTGGACTGGGACGCGCCCGGCCCGGAGCGCCCGCAGGCGAGCTATTTCCTGCGCGAGAACTACTGCGCCGCGGTCGGCCGGGCCGGCGGCCTGCCGGTCCTGCTGCCCCACGAGGTGGCGCAGGCCGAGGCCTATGTGGCGGGCCTGGACGGCCTGCTGGTCACCGGCGGCAACTTCGACCTGGACCCGGCCCTCTTCGGCGCCGGCGAGCGGCATCCGACGGTGACCACCAAGGACCGGCGCACCGCCTTCGAGATGGCGGCGACCCGCGCGGCCCTGGAGCGCGACCTGCCGGTGCTCGGGATCTGCGGTGGGATGCAGCTCTTGAACGTCGCCCTGGGCGGGACCCTGATCCAGCACATCCCGGACGAGATCGAGGGCGCCCTGGCGCACGAGCAGCCCAACCCGCGCGACGAGCCGGGCCACGGCGTGACCCTGGAGCCCGGCAGCCGACTGCGGGAGATCTGCGGCGCCGAGACCCTGGAGGTCAACTCTGCCCACCACCAGGCGGCCAAGGCCGTGCCCGAGGGCGTGAGCGTCAACGCCCTGGCGCCCGACGGGGTGATCGAGGGCATCGAGGCCGCCGGCTACGGCTTCTGCCTCGGCGTGCAGTGGCATCCCGAATACCACGTCTCCGAAGGCGACGCGGCGATCTTCGCGGCCTTCCTGACGGCGGCGCGATCATGACCGGTCCGACCGAAGCGCAGCGCATCGCCAAGGTCATCGCGCGCAGCGGCCTTTGCTCGCGGCGCGACGCCGAGCTCCTGATCGCCGAGGGCCGAGTCAGCCTGGACGGCCGGGTGCTGGAGAGCCCGGCGGTGACGGTCAAGCCCGGCCAGAAGATCCGGGTCGACGACGCGCCCCTGCCCGCCCCGGCGCCGGCCCGGCTCTGGCGCTACCACAAGCCGGCCGGCCTGCTGACCGCGGCCAAGGATCCACAGGGCCGGCCGACGATCTACGACAGCCTGCCCAAGGACCTGCCGCGCCTGCAGCCGGTCGGCCGGCTCGACCTCAACTCCGAAGGCCTGCTGCTGCTGACCAACGATGGCGAGCTGAAGCGCGAGCTGGAGCTGCCGGCCTCGGGCTGGCAGCGCCGCTACCGGGTGCGCGCCTACGGCCGGGTCAGCGAGGCCCGCCTCGAGGGTCTGCGCGACGGCGTCACCGTCGAGGGCGTGCGTTACGGCCCGATCAAGGCCAAAATCGAGCGGGCCAGCGGCGCCAACCTCTGGCTGTCGATCATCCTGACCGAGGGCAAGAACCGCGAGGTGCGCCGGGTCCTGGCACACCTGGGCCTCAAGGTGAACCGCCTGATCCGGGTCGGCTACGGCCCCTTCACCCTGGGCAGCCTGGCCCGGGGCGCGGTCTCCGAGGTCCCGGCCAAGCGCCTGCGCGAGGCCCTGGAAGGCCCCAAGACCCCAAGAGCCGGCTGGGCCAAGGCCAAGCCCAAGGCGAGCAGGCCGGGACGCAAGCCCCAGGCCGGAACGAAACCGGCACCGAAACGGGGGACCAAGCCAGGACCCAAGAGCGGTCCGAAGATGGGACCGAAGCCGGGCGGCAAGCCGCCGGCTGCCAGGGCCAAGGCCCGCCCATCGGCCGGGAACAGATCGAAACCGAGCAAAAGTGAGGGGCAGCGCGGTGCGCATCGTCGCCGGCCGGCATAGGGGGCGTACGCTTCTCGCGCCTGAGGGGCTGGCCGTACGTCCCACGGCAGACCGTACGCGCGAGGCGATCTTCAACGTCCTGACCCAGGGCAAGCTGGCCGACGGCGGCAACCCGCTGATCGAGGCCCGGGTGCTGGACGCCTTCGCCGGCACCGGGGCGCTGGGCCTGGAGGCCCTGTCGCGCGGCGCCACGCGGGTCGCCTTCATGGAGAGCCAGGCCGCGGCCCTGGCCACCCTGCGCGCCAACCTGGAGTCCCTGGACGAGAGCGAACGGGCCGAGGTCCTGGCGGTCGACGTTCTGCGGCCGCCGCCGGCCGTGGAGGCTTGTGCCATCGTCCTGATGGACCCGCCCTACAACCAGGGCCTGGCGGCCCCGGCCCTGGCGGCCTTGGCCGGCAAGGGCTGGATCGCCCCGGACGCGATCGTCGCGGTCGAGCTGATGAAGGCCGAGGCCTTCGAGGCGCCGGAGGGCTTCGAGCTTCGCGACCAGCGCAGCTACGGTAAGGCAAAGGTCGCCTTTCTCACCCATATAGGATGAATGCATCCGGTATGATCTCCGGGCCAGTGGGCTGCGTAATCCTGGCAAGGCGGGCTGCGGCAGGAACGAAGGCCTCAGGAAAGGGATTTCCTCAACCGGGCAAGATCCTCTAGAAAGCCACCCATGGACGCGTCGAAAAAGAAGGAGCTGGAGCGGCTGATCTGGAAGGACCGATTCATGCGGATCCTTCCCGTTGCCGCCGCGGTGCTCGCCTTCGTCGCCCTGATGTCGATCCTGCCGCGCGGCGGCTGGGAGCAGTCGCAAGAGGTGACCGCGACCCTGGTCGCCCTGCGCCAGCCACCCGGCCAGTCCCAGGAGGCGCCCGAGTGGGTGGTCGAGCTGGAAGACGGTCAGGAACGGCTGGTGCCCTTCACCTCCAACCTGACCTTCGAGAAGGGCCGCCGCGTGATCCTCCAGGAGGAGGTCCACAACACCCACGGCGGCACCCGCTACCGCTTCCTGCGCTTCGTCGGGGAAGAGTGAGTCCCGAGTTCCCGGGGCCGTCCCCGGCGCCGGTCAGTTGCCCTGCGAATAGGCGTAGAGGAAGCGGGCCGCGGTGAAGGCGGTCTCGGAGAGGCTGGTCCAGGCCAGGGCCTCCTTGCGGAACTCCAGCAGGCTGTCCATGACCCGCCGGCTCATGGCGTCGTTCGACGCCAAGTCGTTGACCACCTGACCGGACAGCACGCTGAAGCCCGCCAGGACCGAGTCCGGGAACTGCTTCAGCACCACGCCGTGCTTGGTGATCAGGGTCTTGAGGGAATCGTTGTTGCGGGCGACGAACTCGCTGAGGACCAGCTGGTTGACCGCCGTGTTGGCCGCGGCGACCACCGCCTTCTGATCACCCGGCAGCGCCTCCCAGGCCCGGGCGTTGATGAAGTTGTCCAGGGTGGTGCCGGGCTCGTGCCAGCCCGGGTAGTAGTAGTACTTGGCGTTCTTGTGCAGGCCGAAGGCCAGGTCGTTGTAGGGGCCGACCCATTCGGTGGCATCAAGCTCGCCGGCATCGAGGGCCGGCTTGATCTCGGCGCCGGGCAGGTTGATCGGCTTGGCGGCGGCCGCCTTGAGAACCTCGCCGCCGAGCCCCGGAATCCTCATGCGGAGCCCGCGATAATCCTCGAGGCTGTTGATCTCCTTGTTGAACCAGCCGCCCATCTGGGTCCCGGTGTTGCCGGAGGGGAAGAACTTGCAGCCCATCTGGCCGTAGATCTCGTCGGCCAGCTCCTGGCCGCCGCCGTATTGCAGCCAGGCGTTCTGCTCCTGCGCAGAGAGCCCGAAGGGGTAGCCGGCCATGAACTGGACCGCGGGCACCTGCTTCTTCCAGTAGTAGGGCGCGCCGTGGCCCATCTCGACCTCGCCGCCGGCGACCGCCTCCAGCGAATCGAAGGGCTTCACCACCTCGCCGCCGCCGAAGACCGTGACCTGGAGCTTGCCCTCGGTCCCGCGCTCGATCAGCTCGGCCAGCAGCTCGGCACCGGTCCCCAGGCCCGGGAAGTTCTTCGGCCAGGTGGTGACCATGCGCCAGCGCTTGATGCCTTGCGAGACCGCGGGTGCCGGCAGGGACGATGCCGCGGCACCGGCCAGTCCGGCCACCGCTGCGCCTTTCAGGAAACCTCGGCGTTTCATTTTTTCCCAATCACTCCAAATCGAGGGCCGCCCGCCTGGCGGGCCGCATCTGGGCCGCGCCGTCACCGGAAGCTGTGCTTGCTGGAGCCGAGAGGCCTTCCCCCTGCAAGAGCCCGGCTGCGCGACGGCGCAGCGGATCGACGGGACGGGTGCGCGCGACGTCGGTGAGAGCGACGCCGCCAAGGATCTGACCCACCCATCTGCGGAGCGGAACGCAGAACTGCACTCCGTTTACTTTCCAGGAAATCCGTCTATCAGATAATTACTTGGAACGCCATGGCTTCGCCGGCCCGCGGCCCGTGTCAATTTTACGACCGCCGGCCGGGACTCCCCGCGACGGCCCGGCGGTCGACGCCGACTCACCGCCGGCATCGCATTCGGCCCACGGCAGGGCAAGCGACGGCACGATCACCGGCGACAATCGCAGGAGGTGAAGAAACCTTCTGAATTAAAACCAAAAATCGGTCCCCGACTCGAGCTGGACGACTCGGCGAAAGGACGCGATCAGATGCCCGGCACCGAGAGGCAGCCGACCCGCAGCGACCACGGCGGCGGCCCTGCTACATGATTGTCACAAGTGGCTAGGCTCTTCCCGCCTTGACGCGCCTTCGAACGTGAGGGAATGATTTCCCCCAAAACAAGGAAATAAGACAGACGAAGCCAGGAAGTGGCCCAGCGTCCCAAATATAAGCCAAGACATATATAGGTCGATGGTTATATGCCCCAAAGACTAATGGGGAAAACTCCGGAGGATCCAGCGCCGCCTCGGGACGCCCGTCCCGATCCGACGCATTCGGTCGAGGTCGCGCCCCGTCGGGCGGCTTCGGCCGCAGCCGCGCGGCGGGTTCGACCCGGGCAGGGCACAGCGAAGGCGGGCCGCGATCCAAGGTAGGGAGGGAGGCAAGAGATGCTGAAACAAGCCCGAAACGCGGCGGTCTGCGCGACGATGGGGATCCTATTGGGGGGGATCCTGTTGGGCGGCGCTGCGCTGGCCCAGCAGGGCGAGCAGCTGCGCGAACGCGTCAACAGCGGCACCGTCACGGTGGTCGGCGGCGGCGTCGACGACACCCTCATGATGGGCGAGCTGGCCGAGCAGCTGAACCGGCCGGGCTCGATCCGGATCCTGCCGATCACCGGCGAAGGCGGCATCCAAAACATCGCCGACATCCTCTACCTGCGCGGCACCGACATGGCGATCGTCGAGTCGGACGTGCTGGAACTGATCCGCAGGCGCAACCTCTATGCCAACCTGAAGCGGCGGCTCGGGGTGATCGCCAAGCTCTACATCGAGGAGGTCCACCTCCTGGCCCACAAGTCGGTGGGCGGCTTCGCCGACCTGGCCGGCAAGAAGGTCAACTTCGGCGCCCAGGGCAGCGGCGCCTACGAGCGCAGCCAGCTGATCTTCCAGTCCCTCGACGTTGCGCCGACGCCGGTCAGCCTGAACACCCGCGAGGCGCTGGCGAAGGTGGCGAGCGGCGAGATCGCGGCGATGGTCCACGTCGCCCCGAAGCCCTCGGTCATCGTCCAGCAGGCCAGCCTGAACGAAAACCTCCAGCTGGTGTCGATTCCCTTCGCCGGAGACCTGACCCGGCTCTACGTCCCCTCAAGCATCACCAGGGCCGACTACCCCAACCTGGTCGCCCCGGACGCGGCGGTGAAGACCCTGGGCGTCAGCGCGGTGCTCTGCGTCTACAACTGGGATGAGCCGAACGAGCGCTCGGAGAAGGTCGACAACTTCGTGACCACCTTCTTCGACAACATCCAGCAGATGCACGGCCCGCAGTACCATCCCAAGTGGCAGGAGGTCTCGCTGAACGCCGAACTGCCGGGCTGGAACCGGCTCGAGGTCGCCAAGCTCTGGCTGGCCAAGGAGACGGCGGCGCGGCGCGCCCGCGAGGACCAGCTGCTCTCCGGCGACACCCAGGAAGGTCTGCGCAAGGAGTTCCGGGCCTTCCTCACCTCGCTGGAGAAGTCCCGCAGCCAGCAGCCGGCAGCGGCCGCGGCGCCGCAGGCGGTCCCTGCCGCAGACGAACCGCAGGACCAGCTCTCCGAGGACTCGCTCAAGGCGCTCTTCAGCAACTTCCTGGAATGGCGCCGCCAGCAGACGGAGTAAGCGCCGCCTCGCCTCAGCGCCGCCCGAAGAGCTTCTCGATGTCGGCGAGCTTGAGCTCGACGTAGGTCGGGCGGCCGTGGTTGCACTGGCCGGAGTGGGGGGTCGCCTCCATCTGGCGCAGCAGGGCGTTCATCTCCTCGGCGTTGAGCCGGCGCCCGGCGCGCACCGAGCCGTGGCAGGCGAGCGTGCCGCAGACCTCCTCCAGCTTCTCCTTGACCGTGAAGGCCTGGTCGAGCTCGGCCAGCTCGTCGGCGAGGTCGGCGACCAGGCGCTGGACGTCGGGCTGGCCGAGCAGCGCCGGCACCTCGCGCACGACCACGGCGCCGGGGCCGAAGGCCTCGAGCACCAGGCCGATCTCGGCGAGCTCCGCCGCGCGGGCCAGCAGGCGGGCCGCCGGGTCCTCGCCCAGCTCGACCACCTCGGGGATCAGCAGGATCTGCCGGGCGACGCCCTTTTCGGCCAGCTCGCGCTTCATGCGCTCGTAGACCAGTCGCTCGTGGGCGGCGTGCTGATCGACGATGACGATGCCGTCCTCGGTCTGGGCGACGATGTAGGTCGCGTGGAGCTGGGCCCGGGCGGCGCCCAGGGGATAGTCTTGCTCCGGCTCGGACGTCGGGTCCGCCGGCGCCTCGGCGCCGCGGGCGCCGGGCGGCTGAGCGAGATCCGGCAGGGGCGCGTGGTAGGCGGCGCCGGCCTCGGCCAAGCCGCGCGGCAAGACCGTGCTCGGCGGCCGGTAGGCGTAGGCGGCACCGGCGGGCGCCTCCGCCGAGCGCAGGGCGCCGAGCGCGGCCTGGGCGACCGTGGTCGAGGCCCGATGTCCGGCCTCGCTGAGCGCGTGGCGGCAGGCACCGACGATCAGGCCGCGCACCAGGCCCGGATCGCGGAAGCGGACCTCGGCCTTCATGGGATGGACGTTGACGTCGACCGCCTCGGGCGGCAGCTCGAGGAAGAGCGCCAGCAGGGGATGGCGGTCGTGGGCAAGAAAATCGCGGTAGGCGCCGCGCACCGCACCGTGCAGCAGCTTGTCACGCACCGGCCGGCCGTTGACGAAGAGATACTGGTGCCGCGCGTTGGCGCGGTTGAGGGTCGGCAGGCCGATATGGCCGGAGAGCTTGAGGCCCTCGCGCTCGGCCTCGATGGCGAGCGCGTTCTCGGCAAAGTCCTTGCCCAGGATCGCGCCAAGGCGCGCGAGGCGGGCGTCGAAGAGGTCGCCCGTTGCGGCGGTCAGGCGCAGGGTCGTGCGGTTGCCATCGGAGAGGGCAAAGCCGACCTGGGGGAAGGCCATGGCCAGGCGGGCGACCACATCCTCGGCGTGGCCGTACTCGGTGCGCGAGGTCTTGAGGAACTTGAGCCGGGCCGGGGTCGCGAAGAAGAGGTCGCGGACCTCGACCCGGGTGCCCGGGCCCTGGGCGGCCGGCTCCGGCGCGGCCTTGCGGCCGCCCTCGACGGTAAGGCGCCAGGCCTCGGCGGCGCCGGCGGGGCGGCTGGTCACGGCCATGCGGCTGACCGCGCCGATCGAGGGCAAGGCCTCGCCCCGGAAACCGAGGGAGGCGATGCGGACCAGGTCGTCGTCGGGCAGCTTGGAAGTGGCGTGGCGCTCGACCGCCAGGGCCAGCTCCTCCGGGG
>JASJAL010000210.1 GCA_030067055.1 Kiloniellales bacterium
TCGACCACGAAGATGGCACCGGGCATGTAGTCCATGGCCAAGCGAAGCTGGGTCTCTTTCTCTGCCAGACGCTTTTCGGCTTCCTTACGCTCGGTGATGTCGGTATGGGCGACGATCAGCCCGCCCTCGCTGGTCGGCCGGTGGCGGATCATCAGCGTGCGGCCAGAGCCATGGACCGTCTCGCCGCTTTGGAAGCGGTTTTGGCGGCGCTCTTCCAAGCGCTGGGCTAACCAGCTTTCCGGATCCGACTTGGCCAGTGGATCTTCGATCAAGCCCGCTTCAAGGCTGCGCCGCAGGAGTTGCTCTTGAGTGCAGCCGACGATTTCATCCTTGGGCGGCGCGTTGGGATAGAGCTCGTGATACCTGTCGTTGCTGAAGACGACCCGCTCGTCCTTGTCGTAAAGGATGATGCTATCGGTGAAGCCCTCAATGGCCTCACGAAGCCGCTTGGCTGTTTCCTCGGACTTGACCCGCTCGGTGATGTCGGTCACGACCGCGACGGTTCCGCCATCGCCCGTCGGGGCCCGCACGAACTCGACGATCCGACCGTCGGGAAGCGGTTCCTCCACCCGCTCGCTTTGCCCCTTGCCGTAGCTCTCGATCCGCTGCTCTACGAGCGCGTCGACGTCACCTGGCCCGTAGTCGCCGCGCTCGGCTCTGGCCCGCACCGTGTCGCGGAGCGAACCGCCGCTGCGGATTGTCCCCTGGGGCAGCCCGTAGATCTCGGAAAAGCGGTCGTTGTGGACCCGAACATTGAGGTCCTTGTCGACCATGAACATGCCGCCCGGCATATTGTCGAGGGCGAGCCTGAGTTCCGCCGTTCGCTCTCGGACGACGCGAGCGATTTGTTCGTTCTGACGCAGAAGAAAGAGGATGAAGAGGGTCAGCAGAACCGTCACCAGGATGCCGCCGACCAGCACCGTGTCCGCGCGTGTCGAGCCCTTGCCGCCCTGAAACCCGTCGGTGACGTCCCACAGGAAGTTGAACCTGGTGCCCCCTACGACACCGCGGATGGTGTTGGTCACCACCGTGCCTTCCGCGGCCTCATTCGGACCGAAGAGGAGCGTTGCTGAGTCCGGATCCTGAGCGGCGGTGCTGGCGGATAGCCGGAGCTCAAGACCCTCGAGTGCCTGGGTCTTGTAGAGGCCGTCGATCATCTGGTTCAGATCGACCAGCCCCAGAATCACGTAGCGATCGTAGGGTGCTTCAACAGCAATGCCAGGCACCAGCCAGGCGGTTCCGAGATCGTCGCGATAAAGACTGCCGATGACCGCCTGGCCCAAGTTTTCAAGCGCGGCCGCCACCGCTGGCGCGAGCGCCACGTCTTCCGACACGTCGTTGCCGACTGCTAGCCGGCCCTCTTCCGTGATCGAGTGAACCACCTGCCATGCCTAGCGGCCATCGATGTCGGCAGGCGCCAGGATGACCATCGAAGAGGGGAAGAAGTCTTGTTGGTTGTCCTCCACCAGGGTGGCGGCGTCCCAGAACTCGTCCCTGGAAACGTCGACGGAACCCTGGAACAGGGTCGCCATCGCATGGACCGGGGTCACCGAGGTCTCGATCCATTGCAGCAGCGTCGCGGTCAGCCGATCGGCCTCAGTGTCGGCCCTGTCGTCCCAAACCTCGGCGGCGTCCGTCCGGATGTCGCGGCTGACGACGTAGGTCCCGCCGAGGCCGGCGACGAGGACCAAGGCCAAGAGTGCACCCGTCAGCGGGGTCAGCCCGGCCCAGGCCGTTGCGCCGGCTCTCGGCTTGGCGGCAGCGCTTTGGGAGGAGATCTCGGACACGCGAAGCGGCTTCGGATCAGTTGACGTCGAAGGTCGCTTTGAAGCCCTTGGGCGCCAGCGACGTTGAGAGGTCGAAGTCGTCCAAGTTCTCCTTGTCGGTGACCACGACCACGGGCCCGACGTGCTTCAAGAAGGGCTTGCCCTCCAGGATACGCACGGCTTGGTCCATCGCGATGCGCGCCTGGATGACCTGCAGATCGCTGGGCGCCGCCACGATGGCGCCGCGCTTGAGGCCGCGGTAGACCCCGGGGCCGAAGTAGTACGCCAAGACCTTGGTCTTGCCCCTGAGGCGCTTGCGCCGGACGATGCCAATTGCCGCTTCCGCCGTCACCGTGGTGCCGACGATGTAGTCCACCTCAGGATGGCGAACCAAGGCGGCCTCGATTAGCTCTCCCTGCTTCTTCTTGCCCGTGTCTCCATAGGCGGTCGCCAAGATCTCGACGTTGGTCCCTTCGAGCGCCGCATTGAAGCCCTGGTCGCCTCGGGTCACCCAGCCGGCGCCTTTCGGCCCAGGAAACCAGAGAACTCGCAGCGGATCTTCTGATCCTCGATGCTGCTCGACCAAGTATCGACCGGCTTCGTACCCGTTGTCGTAATAGTCTCCCACCGTTCTTGCCGCGATCTCTGGGAAGGAGACCCCGTTGATCATGTCGATGATCGGAATTCCCTTGGCGTGGACCTTTGCGAGCGTCGGGTTCAGCTTGTCGAAGTCCACTGCGCTGACGATCAGGGCATCGGGGCTATCCTCCAGGCAGGCCGAGATCTGCTCTTTCTGCTCGTCGAGGTTGCCGTAGCCGCCAGCCTCGAAGACGCTCAGGGTGACGTCCAGGCGCTTGGCCTGGTCCACCAGACCGTAGTTGACACCCAGCCAGTAAGCGTCCTTGAGATGGGGAATCGAGGCGCAGATCTTCCATTCGCGGCTCGTGGCTTCAAGCTGCTCGTAGCTTTGCTTGGTCCGAGGGCTCGCCGTGTCGAAAGGCGGATCCCAGACCCAGACCGGGATCGGCGACCAGTCGGCGGCTCGCGCCTCCATCGGCAGCGCGAGCCAGAGTGCGAGCAGCCCAGTGGTGAGGACCCGGCCAGCGATCGGGTGGCGCGCGAAACGCCCTGCCGAGAGTTCTGCTTTCGTATATCGGTTCAAGACTCACCTCTCTTTTGCGGAACCTAGCCGACCTGCAGGTTCGAATCCATGCTGCAGAGCGATGCCCGGCGGTCCGAAAATCGTGCGGTTTCGCCCGGTCCTTGCCCCCGGTCCACCGACGGACGGTCGATCGGCGAGCCGATTGCGTCCGCCGGCGCCCGGAAGCTTCCGCGCCGGGGTCTTTCGATGCACGCGAATTCGAGAACCCAAGAGACGACAACGAACACCGCGGCCCCGGGCGGGCCTTGGGCCCGCGAAAGCTCAGACCTGCTCGGCTTCCGATCATCCTGATCGGACTGGCCGAGATGGCGATCAACGCCACGGGCATCCGCACTGTCCGCCCCGCATTTCTTTCAATTCGGGGGTGGGTCGGGAGTCGGTCAGCTTCAGACATCAGTGCCAAAAAGGGCCGCGCAGCGCCCGTTTCCGAAAGTGCGTGGTAGCGGTCGGTGACGGGGAGGCATGGCCCTCTTGCGCCCTTTCGCGCGTGTTCGCCAAGACATGACGAGCGATTGGTTCGTGGGCGTGACCTACGGTCTTCCGTACATGGGAACGCAACGACAGCCTGCCCAAAGGTTGATCTGTATCAACATTGCTCTGATTCCCGGACTGTAACTTGCCGAGGCCGCTATCGAGGTCTTCTCCGTGAACGCTGAGAGGCCGCAACTGTTGGAGTTGGATGGGGAGGAAACGCCATGAAAATCGCCAAATTCTCGGCTCGCTGCCTGGCTGTGATCGCATCGTTCGCTGGCCTCGCCATGTCCTCTACGGCAGGACTTGCGGATGACGCGCAGAAATTCCACGGCGAGTACGAGTTCAAGACCTTCTGCGCCACCTGCCACGGTCTGGAAGGCAAGGGCGATGGTCCCATGGCGTCTGCATTGAAGACACCGCCCACGGATGTCACGCGGCTCACGGATGAGAATGACGGTGTCTTTCCTTACGACCGCGTGTTCGCGCAAATCCAGGGACGAGAGGTGGCTGTGGTCCACGGCCGAGAAATGCCCCTATGGGGCGAACGCTATAACTTGGCGGTCCACGACCAGGCCATTGTGAGAGCTCGAATTCTGGAGCTTGTCACTTACATCAAGTCGATTCAGAAATAGACCGTCTTGCTCGTGACTTGTTGGGTCGGGGTCTCAAGACCAAGCCAACACGCCGTCGGCGTAGCTTCAGGCACGCCTCTCGTGCGGTTCTGTGTCTCAGCTCTTTGAGGCTTTCTGAGGATCCTGCGGATGCGGGCGCGACGGCCTTCGCCCTGCGGAGAGCGACCATCAGGGTTTGGGGCGCTTGGTCGGGATGTCCGATCCTGAGCCCAAGCGGAACTCCGCAGCGGACGACGCGAGATCGGTCGCCGCCTCGGCCAGCCGCCCCTGCTTCGAAAGCCGGGGCGCAATCCTGAGGCAGCGGATCGAGGCTAGAAGAATGAGGACACTGCCTCCGGATTTTCCTGGGATTCTCCTGTCCCTGGATTTCCGGAACAAAGGAAGCACGGATTAAAGCCAGGGAGATAAGGTTGGGCAGTCGCCCCAAGAATTCATCGCCACCACGCCAACGCCAGCAAACAGGTCACGTCCATATTGCCGGGCGGGCAAGAGGCACGGCCGCCATCCCGCGTTAACCGGGCAATTCGGCGACAGGCAAGGCAGGGGCAGCGATACTAGGTATCGGCATCGCCCGGGTCTTTGCCGGCCGCACCGTCTCCCGCTCTGGGCAGGTCGATGATCCGGCCGACGGTGGCACCGGGTTCGAGGCCATAGCCCTTCCGCACCTCGACGTTGCGCAGAATCACCTCAAGGCAGGTCTTGTCGTCGAAGCTACCGGCGCCGGGATCGCCATACTTGTCCTTCAGCGTGCGATAGAGTTCCAGCTCGTTGGGGGTGAGCCGGCCTTCCACGGCGCCAACCTCCTCGAGCAGGCGCTTCACCTCGGCAAAATCGGCCAGACTGAACATCGCAAGGCTCCCCTTGGGGCAAACCAGCCCCGTACACGACCACCAAGGCCCAGCATGCCACAAGACAGGCCCACTGCCGACCAGCCTTTGGGCGTCGGCCGCCGGCCGTTTGGAGACCGAGCGTTCGGCATCTTTTATCGAGTTCCTTTGCCGGCGCGTCGGCATCTTGGCCCAGGCAAGGCGAGGTTGGTCCGGTCGGCACTGTGTGGGTCTTCGCCGCTTGAATTGAAGTTCGGAGGCGGATTGTAAGCAGAACGATGGTTGAGCATCGCCCACCGTCGCCAGGTCGGCTCTCGGCTCATCCGCGACATGGGCAGCAGGTTCGCCTTAGTCCGATACGCCCGACGGAACCGGACGTCACCGTTCGTGTATCCATGCCCGGGCCGGCTATGCGCCGATCAGGTGCAGGGCGATCTCGCGGCGGTGGGCGGCGTGGCGGTGCTCGAAGAGGTAGACGCCTTGCCAGGTGCCCAGGGCCAGGCGGCCGTCCTGCAAGGGGATGCCGAGATGGGTCTGGGTCAAGGCGGCCTTGATGTGCGCCGGCATGTCGTCCGGGCCTTCGGCCGTGTGGCGGTAGAGCGCCGGGTCCTCGGGTACCAGCTTCGCCAGGAAAGCCTCCAGGTCGCGCTGGACGTCGGGGTCCGCGTTCTCCTGGATCAGCAGGGAGGCCGAGGTGTGCCGGAGGTAGAGGGTGAGCAGGCCGTTGCTCACCTTCTGGCCCCCAAGCCAGGCCTGCAGCGGCCCGGTGATCTCGGTCAGACCCTGGCCCCGGGTCTCGATGGCGAGACGGTCGTGGACCTGGCGCATGCCCGCATCCTCCTTCCCGAGTCGATACGGGCACCACTATAGCCGGGATCCGACGGCAGCAGGGCGGGCGACGAGTCGTTCGGCGGGAAAGGTCACGCGGACCGTCGTGCCCCGGCCGACCTCGCTGAAGATCTGCAGGTCGGCGTCGTGCAGCCGGGCGAAGGCCTGGGCGGTCGGCAGGCCGAGCCCGAGGCCGCCCGCGTCGCTGACGTTGGCCGAGCGGGTCAGGCGCTCGAAGGGCTGCATCACGGCCCGGGCCTCGGCCGGCGACATGCCGGGCCCGCGGTCGGAGATGGCGACGACGATCCCCCGGTCGTCGCGGCGCTCGGCGGCGATCGTCACCGCGGCACCCTTGGGCGAGGACTTGACCGCGTTGTCGATCAGGTTGACGAAGATCTGCCGGCACTTGAGCGCGTCGAGGCGCATGACCGGCAGCTCGCCGTCGACCTGCTTGATCTCGACCGACTGCCGCTCGGCGACCCCGTGGCACATCCGGACCGCCTCGCCCAGTGGCTGGCTGAGCGGCACCTCGTCCTCGATCAGCAAGAGCCGGTCGCTCTGGGCCGCGGCGAGGTCGAGGATGCCGCTGATGATTCCGAGCAGGTCCCGGCCGCTCTCCAGGATCGCCCGGCTGTACTTCCGGTAGCGGTCGTTGCCGATCGGCCCGAAGGCCTCGGAGGCCATGATCTCGCTGAAGCCGATGATGGCGTTCAAGGGCGTGCGCAGCTCGTGGCTGGTGGCCGCCAGGAAGGCGGTCTTGGCCTGGTTGGCGCGGACCGATTCCTCCAGGGCCGCCTTGATCGTGGCCTGGGATTCCCTTTCGATCGTCTTGTCGTGGAGGATCGCGCAGCAGCAGATCGTCTGCCCGTCGCTCGCCTTGATCGGCGCGACTACGGTGCCGATCTCCAGGTGCTCGCCCTCCCGGGTCGTGACCTCGAGATCGCCTTTCCAGACCTGCCCATGGCGCAGGGTCTCGACCACGGAGGCGCAGATGGCCCGGTCGCCGCTGTCGCTGGCCAGCAGGAGAGGGGTCTCCCCGACCGTCTGTGCCGCCGAAAAGCCGGTCAGCGCCGTGAAGGCCGGGTTGACGTACTCGATCTGTCCCGTCGGGGCTGTCATCAGGACCGCCACCGGATTCTGTTCCACGGCTTCGAAGAACCGGCGCAGCTTCTGGGTGAGCTCGCGGTTTTCCCGGTCGCGCCGGTCGAGGCCGTCGATCATCTTGGCGATCGCGCTCTCGGTCTCGCGCAGCTCGGCCAGCCCGGCCGTCGGCTCCCGGATCGGCCGCAAGTCGCCCCCGAGAACCCGCTGCGCATGGCCGCGGATCAGGGCCAGGCGCCGGTCGATCACGCGCCAGACAAGGTATCCGGCCGCGCCCCAGGCCAGCGCCAGGGCGGCCGCCCCCAGGCCGAGCCAGGGCCCCAGGCTCTGGAACCAGCCGACGAAGAAGGCCTCGGAGACGACGATCCCGGCGAACCAGTCCTGGCGCTGGCTCGGAACCGGAAACAGCAGGCCGAGGTAGGACCGCGCCGCGTGGCGGAACTCCAGGAACTCCGGCTCGGGGTCGGTCTCGCCCGACCAAGCGGCCGAGCGCGTCGCGGCATGCAGGGCGCCGCCGAGGTCGGCGGCGGCGGGCAGGCGGAGCGCCTCGCCGTCCGGCTCGATGGCGACCGACGAATGGGCGAAGACTTCGCCCTTGCCGGTGGTCAGGAAGGCGAAGCCGTCGTCGCCGAGCTGCAGGCCCTTGAGGAACTCCGAAAGCCGGCTCAAGGTCACGTCGGCGCCGACGACGCCAACGACCTCCCGGTCTTGGTTCCGGACCGCAAAGGCGGTGCTGATCCCGGGTCGCCGGCTGGAGTAGAAGACGTAAGGCGCGGTCCAGAACACGCCTTCGCTTTGCAGGGCGCCCTGGTACCAGGGCCGGCTGCGCGGGTCGAAGCCCATCTCGATTTCTTCGGGGCTGCCTTTGTCGATCGGGCGGAAGTTCTCGTCACGAAGGAAGACGGCTTCCCGGCGCTGCTCGCTCTCGATGACGATCCGCCGAAACAGATAGGCCTCCGATGGCGCGTCGGCCGCCGATCGGGTGACGAAGACGAACTCCCCCTCGGGATTGGCGAAGAAGGTCCCGGTGATCTGATCGTTGGTCTTGATGATCTCGAAGAGGTAGCGCTCGATCTGCTCGACGTCGCTGACCAGGATGATCCGGCCCGAGGCCAGCCGCTGGGTCAGGGTCGTGGCGTATTCGACGTTCTCGAAGAACTGCCTCGTCTCCTGGGTGAGCAGGCTGGAAAGTCCATCGAGGGTCGAGCGCGCCTGCTTCCGGGCGGCGTCTTCGGCGGTGAGCCAGACCGTGACGATCAGAAAAGCGAAGCCGGCCAGTTGTGCGGCGATGAGTCCGCCCAGGATCAGGGATCGGATTGAAAGTTTCATGCCCCCCGGCCGCCGAGCCTCAGCCGCTGTCGGGCCGCCGATCGCACAGCCACGGGGCGGGCGGCGATGGGACGGGCGGATGGATAGGGCTCATCGTTCCTGGTCCAGGGCCAAGCTCCGCAATGGGTCGTATATCCTATAGCATAGTTTCGGATCTGCAATACGGAAAGTCACGGACTATCAGAGGCCTAGCGCACTTCCGCATTGGGCTCGCCCGCAACGACCGGGCGCCGGCCTCGAGGTGCGGCGGCCCCGGCAACCGGGAGCCGGCGACATGGTAAAGGAATTGTAAACCCTCGATCTGGCAGCCTCCGCGGCACGGCAGGACGCGAGGTGCCCGAGGCACGATGACCGACTCCGAGGACGACACGCCGAAACCGTCGGCCCCTGAACCGGAGACCCCCGATCCGGATGCTCCCAATCCGGATGAGGCGAAGCAGGAGGCGCCGAACCAAGAGGCGCGGCCCGGACAGGGCCAGAAGCGTCGCTCGCCGATCCCGATCCGCTGGCACCATACGGGCTTCGATCTGACCGTCGCCTCGGTCCAGGTGGCCATTGCCTCGGTGACCCTGGCGATCGCCATGCTCGGCGCCTTCTTCATCCACGACGAATACCAGGATCGCCGACAGGCGCGCATGACCCGGGCCTGGGAGCTGCTCCACAACACTCAGGAGATCCGCTTCTTCAACGTCGGCCAGATCGAGGCACTGCAGTCGCTGCATCTCTCCGGCGCCAACCTCCGGCGGGTCAACCTGGCGAGTCGCTATCTGGAAGGCATCGACCTGCGCGGCGCCGATTTTTACGGCGCCCACTTCTCGGCCGCCAACCTGGCCGGGGCGGACCTGCGCGACACGGTGCTGCACGGCAGCCGCATGGACATCGTGAACCTGACCGAGGCACGCCTCGACGGCGCCGACATGAGCAAGGCGATCCTGAGCCGGGCGCAGCTGATCGATGCCTCGCTGCGGGGTGTCGACCTGACCGAGGCCGTGCTCGCCGGCACCGACCTCAGCGGCGCCAACCTGCGGCGCGCCCGGGGCCTGACCGCCGAGCAACTGGCCGAGGCCTGCGCCACGCCCGAGCGGCCGCCGGACCTGCCCGACGACCTGCCGCCGCCCCCGGCCTGCGAATAGACAGAAATCACGGCCTTCGATCGGTCCAGGCTTTCAAGTTCGGCTCGGCCTTGCTTGACTCCACGGGTCCCAGCGGCGGATTCAAGGGCGCCGCTGGAATGCAGGGGAGGCCGAAGCTATGGGCAGTGCGCAGCCGTTGTTCTGGGGGATCACGAGCGAAAGCCTAATTCACGCGGCCTATGTTCTGACGGCCCTGTCTTACCTGCTCCGGGATATCCTCTGGCTGCGGCTTGTCGCCATGACCGGCAATATCTGCATCGCCGCTGCTGCTTTCATGGCCTTTCCGGAGCCGAACTGGGCCTTCGTCGGCTGGGCCTGCACCTTCTTTTTCATCAACGTTTTTCACAGCACCTGGCTGGTCTACGAGCGGCACCTGCGGCGTTTCACGCCGGAAGAGCAGCGCTTGTGCGACGCCGCGTTCCAGTCCCTGGACCCGGTCAGCGTCCGTCGCCTGCTCCGCTGCGGCCGCTGGGTCGAACATTCGAAGGACCGCAGTCTGACGACACAGGGCGCGCACCTGACGGAGTTGGTGCTGATCTCCGAAGGCGAGGCCGCGGTCCGTCTCGGCGGGCAGGTCATCCAGCACCTCGCCTGCGGCAAGTTCGTCGGCGAGATCGGCTTCCTCAGCGGGGAGCCGGCGACGGCGACCGTCGTCGCGGCCGGCCCCTTGCGCTGCCTGACCTGGAAAGTTCCGGAGCTGCGGCGCTTCCTCGCCCGGCACCCAGAGGTTCGTACGGTGTTCCACGCCGCCGTCGGCAAGGACCTCGCCGAGAAGATCGCCGCGCACAACGTCCGGCTCGCGAACGTCTAGAAAGCCAGAGTTTCCCCGGGGGTCGACCTTGTCGCTGCCCCGGCAGGGGCGCATATTTGCTGGCATGGACGGCGATTCCAGACAGCCACAGCGGGCGGCACCCCTGCGCCGGGCGCGGCGAAGCGCGGCCGACGAGGCGGCGCTGGACGACTACGTCCTGCGCCCGGACCCGGCCGACCCCCACCTGACCCGCCAGGTCGCCGGGGTCGACCAGGACGGCACCCCGGTCGAGACCGCGGTGGTGATGGAGCGGCCCCTGACCCTGTTCCTCAACGGGCAGGAGATCGTCACCATGATGACCATCGGCGACCATCCCGACCTGCTGGCGGTGGGCTATCTCCT
>JASJAL010000211.1 GCA_030067055.1 Kiloniellales bacterium
ATCATGTGGCCGAACAGCGCCGCCGTCACCGCCGTCGATTCCTCATAGGAAAGGCCACTGGATTCGAGCAGCCGCCGGTGCTCCTGACGGGAAAACTGCCGCGTGTGGCCTTCGGAATCGCGGACCAGGATTGTTCCGGTCACGTCCGCCGGGTGCTGGTAGCGCTGGACCACGCTCGGCCCGTAGCGCGCGATGTGCTTCAGCACCGTCTCGCGCAGTTCGGCGGTCGTGATCTCGGGCGTTTCGCTCAGCTCTTCCCTAACCTCGGACGCGAGGGCGTAAGCCTCTTCGAAGGGCAGCCCGGATTCCTGGAGCGAATGAGTCAGAATGCCTCTGAGGAAGGGGATCTTGGTCGGGGTTTCGCCCCGCTCGACCACAAGTGTTTTGGCCATAGATTGCTTCCGGCCCGTCGTTGTCGTTGAGCTGCGGTCAGTCCTCGTCCGTCGACCAGGCCGCGGCGGTCACCACCTGGTCCTGTAGGACCTTTGTCATCCACTTCAGCTCGGAGAGCACGGCTTTGACAACGTCGCCGACGCTGATCATGCCAACCAGGGCGTCGCCTTTGACCACTGGCAGATGGCGGATTTGTCCCATCAGCATCTGCTCCATGATCTCCTGCGTGCTACTTTCCGGCGTGCAGGTGATGACCGAGCGGTTCATCAAGTCGGCGGCGTGCATCTCCAGGGCGGCTGGGCCATGATCTGCGAGGCTGGCGACGATATCCCGCTCAGAGATGATGCCGGCCATGTCTTTGCCCTCGCTCTTGACGACCGCTGCGCCGATACCCTCGCGCCGAAGCGTGCTCGCGACGTCGCCCACGCTCGCCACCGAGGCGATTGAGATGACCCGGTCGCCCTTTGCCGCCAATATTTCCGAAACCTGCATCCCACACCTCCTTTCGAAACTGATTCCGGCGGCGCGAAACCGGGGACCCTGAGGTCCTATCTTCAGGCCCCCCGGCCTTCGATCCTAAACGTCACTCGCGGCCCGCGCGATGGGCGGCTTGCCTGGTCCATGAGGCGGACTTGGCGCCCCGATCCTAACGAACGCTGCGCCGGGCAATGGCCCTGGGCTTGCGTCGCCTCAACCTGGTGGCCGAGGCCTGGCGCTTCTCGGCATGGGCGACCATGACCTCCTGGCAGCCCTTGCTTTCGCGGCCACGACCCACGGGTTGACGCTGAACGTACTCTCCGTCGGATGTCATATCCCAGACGTTGCGTTGATCCTCCAGCTGGGTCTCGAAGAACCTGCAGAGCTCTTCGCGATGCCCCGTATCTTCGATCGGAGCCAGAAGCTCTACGCGGCTTTCAAGGTTGCGCCGCATCAGATCGGCGGAGCCGATGTAGTACTCCTCCTCACCGCCGTTGCGGAAATAATAGATCCGGGCGTGCTCAAGGAAGCGGCCGACCACGCTGATCACCGAAACGTTGTCCGAAAGCCCCGGGATGCCGGGACGCAGGCGGCAGGTATCCCGCACGATCAGCTCCACCTTCACCCCGGCGCGCGAGGCCTTGTAGAGGGCTTCGGTGATGTGCGCGTCCTCGAGCGCGTTGGTCTTGAAGCGGATCAGCCCGGGCGAGGCCTCGGAGTGCTGCTCGATCTCCCGATCGATCTTGGCCAGCAGCGCCTTTTTCTGGAACTTCGGCGCTGTCAGCAGCTTTCGGTAGCGGCGCGACGGCTTACAGCCGCTGGTCAGGTAGTTGAACAGCTCGGTGAGGTCGTGACCGATGTCGTCGTCGCAAGTCAGCAAGCCGAGGTCCGAGTAAATCCGCGCCGTCCCGGCGTGGTAGTTGCCGGTGCCAATGTGCGCGTAGCGGCGGAGACCCGTGTAGTCCTGCCGAACGACTAGGATCGACTTGGCGTGAGTTTTGAGCCCCACGACACCGTAGGTCACGTGGATCCCGGCTTCCTCCAGCCGGCTCGCCCAGCGGATGTTGGCCGCCTCGTCGAAGCGCGCCTTGAGCTCGACGGCGACGGCGACCTGCTTGCCGTTGCGGGCGGCTTCGATCAGGTACTCTAGAATCTCGGTGTCGGCGGAGGTCCGGTAAAGCGTCATCTTGATCGCACGGACCTTGGGATCCTGGCTGGCCTCGCGGACGAAGCGTTCAACCGAGGTTGCGAAGGACTCGTAGGGGAAGCTCAGAAGGATCGAGCCAGCTTCGCGGATCAGGTGGAAGATACTGCGCCGTTCCTGAAGCCTGATGTTGTTCACCGGACGATGGTCGTCGTCGTGCAGCTCCGGATAGTCGAGGCCCACCAGTTCCATCAGGTCCCGCATGCCCAGAAGCACGTCGAACTCAAAGACATCGGCGCCCTCGTCGAGCCCCAGTTCGGCGGCCAGCATGCCGCGGTGCAGATCGCTCATGCCGGCGCTGATTTCGAGGCGCACGAAGGGCGCGAACTTGCGATCACGCAATTCCGTCTCAATCATGCTCAGGAGGTCTTCGGCCTGGTCTTCTTCCAGCTCGGTGTTGGCGTTGCGTGTGACTCGGAAGAACTCGCAGGATTCGACCTCCATTTCGGGAAACAGGAGGTCGAGGTTGTGCGCCATCACTTCTTCCAGCGGGACGAAGTGGTCTGAATCCTGGATCCGCAGGAAGCGCGGCACGCCGGAGCCGAGCGGAACCTTAATACGGTTCATGATCGGCTCTTCGTCGTCCCGGTAGCGCAAGGTGACCAGCAGGCTGAGCGAGAGATTGGAGATGAAGGGGAAGGGGTGCGCCGGGTCCATGGCGAGCGGCGTCACCAGGGGCAGGACGTTCTTCAGATAGTCGTCGCGGACCGCGTCTTTCTGCTCTGCCGTCAGTTCCTCGTACTCGGCGATGACGATCTCTTTCCTCGCGAGCGACTTGACCAGATCCAGATAGACCTCGCGCATCCGAAGCTGAAGCTCCTTGACGGCCGCGGTGCACTCCGAAATCTGCTCCTGCGGCGTTCGCCCATCGACGGTGAGTTGGTGGACGTTGGCGGCCAACTGTTGCTTCAAGCCACCAATGCGCTTCATGAAGAACTCGTCGAGGTTCGAGCTGGCGATTGCCAGGAACTTGAGCCGTTCGAGCAACGGAATCCGCTTGTCCTGCGCTTCATGCAGGACGCGGCTGTTGAAGCTGAGCCAGGTGAGCTCGCGGTTGAGATAGAACTCCGGGGCCCGCAGATTCATGGCCGGCGGCGCGGGCTGAGGTTTCGGTGCATCGACGCGCTCCGCTTCGACTGACGCCGCGAGCTCTGCGACCTCTACGACCGCTACCACGTCCTCTGAGACCGCGTCCGCGTCCTCCGTGACCGGCGCCCCTGGAGCGGCGGATGCTTCCGCCTCGCTGGCAAGCTCTGCCACGACCGGCTCGGCCGAGGGCGGCTCCGCAGCTACCGCAGGTGGGCGCCGGCGGGTGCGCACTTTGCTCGTCCTAAGGGGCGTCAAGGAGACATGGGTCTCCTGATCGCCGATGTCGTTGGTGCCTGTGCCGGATCGGCTTGCCATTGTCTTTAAGTCCTTCTCTTCGCTTTGAGGCCTATCCCCCGATGTTCAGCCGCGATCGACGACGGCCCGGGTTTCTTGGCAGGCTGTCATATCCTCATCTTATCTACTCGGCCGCCTGCGGAAGCTCGGGTTCTGGAGCCCGTAACCATTGTGTCCGCGCGATTTTGCGGCTCATCCTGTAGATCCGACTGAAGCATTCAATCATCTCCATCTCGCGCGTAAAGGTCTGAAGTCGATTAGGCTCGTCCGCCACAAGGCGGCCAAGCTCGTATCTTGCGGTTTCTTCTGCCAAGGCTGCCATATCTTTCTTCATCTGCTTGACCAGCTGGGCAGCTCCATAATCCTGCTCCCGCACCGCTCGAACCGACGCCTTAAAGGCTTGTGAAACCTCGTCGAAATACCGCTGGATCACCTTTCGAGTGGCTTCGCTCACGACCACGCCCTCTTCGATGCGATGGTGTCCAATCGTCACGAGATTGGTTTCGATGATGTCGCCAATTTGCTCCAAGTGGTTTGCGACCTGGAGGAGTTCCATGACTTCGCCTGATTCATCGCTCGTGAGCTCTCCGACGCTGACTTTGCCCAAATATTTTACGACATGGCCATGTAGAATGTCGATGTCGGTATCAAGTTCAGCGAGCGCTTGAAGATCCTCCTCCGAGCCTGAGATCACGGCTGGCAAAGCTGCTTCTAGGAAGTTGTCGACACGATCGCCTAGGCGACCGACTTCTCTGCGTGCCCGATCCAACGCCAAGGGTGGCGTGGAAAGCAGTTCCTCGTCGAGATACTTGGGCTGTATTTCAGCTTCGGCCACGAGAGGCCGGTCGGGCACCAACCATTCAGCAAAGCGTGCGACCAAGCCCGCAGCAGGCAGGAATGCAGCCGAAAAGAAGATGTTGAACGTCGTATGGGCGTTGGCGATCTGTCGTGGCGTCTCTGCGGCCAGCTTGTCCATGCCAGTGGCGCCCTGCGCGACTGGCGAGATGCCACGGACGAAATCCGCCAGATAAGGTATGAACCAAACCGCAACCGCGACACCTGCAATGTTGAACGTAACGTGGGCTACGGCCACCCGCACCGCTTCGCGAGGCTTGCCGATCGCCGCCAAGGCGGCGGTGACGCAAGTTCCGATGTTAGCCCCCATAATGAGGGCGATCCCGCCTTCGAGCGAGATTAGGCCCTGAGACGCCATGGCGATGACGACGCCCGTGGTTGCGGAGGAGGATTGTACGAGGCCGGTGAAGGCGGCGGCGATGAGGATCCCGACGGCCGGGTGCGAGACCTCCTGCATGATCTGAATAAACGGTTCGTAGCTGCGCAGTGGCTTCATTCCGGAGCTCATGATCCCCATGCCGAAGAAGATCAGACCGAGCCCCATGGTGAGGGCGCCATATTGCTTTATCCGGTTCGTCTTGCCAGTGAAGATCATGACGAACCCGACGGCCACCAAAAGCAGCGCGTAATGGGTCACCTTGAAGGCGACGATCTGGGCCGTAATTGTCGTGCCGATATTGGCTCCAAAGATGACGCCGACGGCCTGCGACAAAGACATCAGGCCGGCGGTAACAAAGCCGACCAGCATAACGGTGGTCACGGAGGAGGACTGGATCACCGCGGTAACGAAGGTGCCGGTCAGCAGCCCCATGAAGCGGTTGGTGGTCAACTTACCTAGTATGTCCTTCATCCGGTTGCCAGCGACGCGCTTCAAGGCATCGGCCATCTGCTCCATGCCGAACAGGAAGACGGCCAATCCGCCAAACAGCTGCATGGCCATCTTGAACCAGTCGATCTCCTTGCCTTCCGGACCAGCGGCGAGGGCCGGTGCGGCGACGAAGAGGACGATCGGCATGAGGAGGAAAAACAGCGCGATCCGCCAGGGCGTCCGCAGCGGCGGCGGGCTGACCGACAGGACGGACGAAGATTGATCGGGCTGCCAAACAGGGGTCACGGTTGAGGTCACGGGAGCCACAGGGCGATGGGATGTTTTCCCGGTCATCTCATTCATCTGCCGGTTCCCCCTTAACTATCGTGACCGGAATCGCTGCGCGTTGCACGACGCGCTCGGCCCTCGACCCGAGCAAGAGATGCGGCAGGCCGGTTCGACCCTTGCTTCCCATGACGATCATCCTTGCGCCGGTTTTGTCGGCAACCTCAAGGATCCTGGTCTCGGGTATGCCTACAACGAGCTGCGTCGAAATGGCATCTGGCTCCACCTCTGGTTGAGCCTCTCCGATTCTCTGGATGAATTTATTGAGCATTTCGGTCGCAACTTCCTCCATTGGACGAAGCGCATCTGCCTCCGACCTCCGATAGGACCCAGGTGTCTCGACCGGGTCGTGTACGACGTGCAAGACTAGGACCTTCGCGCCGATCCGGCCCGCGTAGTCGCAGGCCCATACCAAGGCCGCTTCCGAGTCCCTTGAGAAATCAACGGCGACGAGAATTGGACCGCTGCCGGCCGACGAGCCCTCTCGCCTTTGCGTTGCGTCCTTAGTCAAGACTTGCCTCCCCTCTGATCCCAGCGACGAATGCGTTGAACTCGAGATACGCCTCGCCGCCCTGGTCGCGCGCGGTCCTTCGATCAAGCACCGCGCGACCTATCGGTCTCCCATTTTCCTTCCCCTGCGAGGACGTCACGTTTCCTGCCGCCCTCGAGCCGACGCTCGATCTTCCGGGATGTCGCGTGGCCCGCTGCTCCGACCGATCGATAGAATTTCAGACAGGTCATCGGCGATATTTCCTTGACCTAGGTCAATTTATTGTCGCCGCTTACGATCTATTGTTGTCCGCAAGGCCTTTACCAGCCAACCGGCAGACGAGTCAGTCGGGCGCCAAAGGGTTAGGCCGCGGCGTCCGATGAGCCTATAGTGTCGTGAATTCTGGTGTCATGATGGTGCTTGTTGGCGGGCGGGACAGTGCGCGTTAGGTCTGAACCGGGGGGCGATGCAGTCTAGATCCACGGGCTGATTTCCGACCACCGCACCCGATTACCATCGGCGCGCCGAGCCCGAGCGCAGGGAGACGCAGATGGAGCCGGCTGGCGATCAGCTCGAGGGCTACTGGGCGGCGGTGGAGAACTTCTTCGCCTTCGATACAGCGTTGCTGTTCGAGCCCGGGATGATCGCCCTGCTGGTGCTGCAGGTCTTCCTTCTCTGCTGTTCGGCTTTCTTCTCAGGGTCCGAGACGGCCCTGTTCTCGCTTTCCCGCCTCGACCTGCAGAAGCTGCGGCGCGACCGGCATCCGCGTTCCGAGACCCTGCACGACCTTCTCGACCAGCCACGCCGGCTGATCATCTCGATCCTCTGCGGCAACGAGTTGGTTAACATCGCGGCGACCGCAAACCTCGCCGGCATCCTCGTCGTGCTCTACGGGGAGGAGCGGGCCGGATGGATCAACGTCCTGGTGATGTTCCCGCTTCTCCTGCTCCTGGGCGAGGTCACGCCCAAGACCATCGCGGTAAGCCATCCGATCAAGATCAGCGCCGGCCTGGTCGCCGGGCCGCTCAGCGCCTGGGCCAGGCTGATCACGCCCCTGCGCCGGATCGTCCGCGTGGTGGCGGAGAAGATCACCACCTGGATCGTCGGCGAGGAGCGGGCTCGGGAGAACATCCTCCAGGTCGACGAATTTCGCACCTTGCTGGCCGAGGTCGCGGACGAAGGTGTCCTAGATGCCACGGAAAGGGTCCTCATCGACAACCTGCTGGAGGCCGGCGAAACCGAAATCGTCGAGATCATGACCCCCCGCACCCGGGTCAATTTTCTCAAGGACGATATGAGCGTACTGGAGGTCGTCGACCATTTCCGCGGCTTCCGGCACCCGCGGGTCCCGGTCTGCCACGAGCACCACGACAACCTCGTCGGCTTCGTCCATGCCGAGGATGTCATGAGGCTGATCCTGGACGGCGCCGATCTCTCCAAGCTCACGCTCGACCAGCTTCTCCATCCGCCCGTCGTGGTCCCGCCGACCAAATACGTCGACGAGATGTTCGACTTCTTCCAGGCCAACAATGCCCGGGCGGCTGCCGTCCTCAACGAGTTCGGCGGGATGGAGGGCTTCATCACCATGCGGGACATCATCAGCTTCATCTTCGGCGAGGTCTCCGAGTCGGTACCGGCGCAGGCCCTCTACGAGGAACGCGACGAGAATGTCTTCGAGGTGCCGGGCGAGATGAAGCTGACCGACTTCGACGACCTGACCAACTTCGGCATCGAGGACCCGCGGATGACAACGATCGGCGGCGTTGTCTTCCGCTATCTCGACCGTCTGCCGGTGGTCGGGGACCAGGTCGCGATGGACGGCTTGATCGCGACCGTCCTGGAAATGGACGGCCATCGCCTGGCCCGGGTGCGCATCGCCAAGGGCACGCCGGGTGAGGAGAGCGAAACGGAAGACAAAGGCGACGACGACGAAGACGCTGAAGCGGAACAGCCCGCGGCAGCCGTCTCCGACCCGGAGGAAGCGCCGGCGCCCGGGCCGTCGGAGGCGGCCTCGGACGAGCCCCGGCCGAGCGCCGAAGTCGTCGATCTCTCCGCCATCAAGATCGGGGGCAAGGCCAAAAAGAAGGCTCGGCGGCGGGACGGCAAGGGCCCGTCCGGATCCCACGACAGGGAAAGGGGCTAGACCATGGATGTTTTCCTCGCGGTTCTGGTGATGCTCGCCTTCCTCGTGCTGAAAGGCTTCTTCTCCGGTTCTGAGATCGCCCTGGTCAGTTCCGACAAGATCAAGCTGCGGCACCGGGCGAAGCAGGGGGATCGCGGCGCGAGCCTGGCCCTCAGGCTGTTCCAGACTCCCGACGTGCTCTTGAGCACGACCCTGGTGGGCACCAACATCTCGACCGTCGTGCTGACCACGATCGGGGCGCTGCTGATGATCCAGCTCTTCGGGAGCAGCGGAGAGCTTTATGCCTTCCTGATCTTGACGCCGCTTCTCCTGGTCCTCGGCGAGATCGTCCCGAAGAGCGTCTATCAGCAGAAATCCGATGAATTGACGCCCGTCATCATCTATCCGCTGCGCTGGGCCTCGATGCTGTTCTATCCCATCGTCTTCGTGTTCTCGCGCGTCGCCCGGACGGCCGCGCGTCTCGTCGGGGCCGGCAAGATCGATCAGCCCTTCTTCATCACCCGCGAGCAGCTGCGCACGGTGGTCGATATGGCCGAGCAGGGCGTGTCCCTCGATGCCTTCGGGCGCGGCCGCATTCGCCGAGTGATCCGCTTCGCCGAGACGACCGTGGCCCAGACGATGATTCCGATCGCCGAGGCGACGGTCATCGACCGCCGGCAGACAACCAAGACCGCGATCGAGCTGGTGCGCCGCCACGGCTACAATCGCCTGCCGGTCTTCGAGAACAGCACCAGCAACATCGTCGGCATTGTGACCCTGACGACCTGGGACCTGATGGATCGGGACCTTGCCGAGCAGGACCTGTCTTCGCTGATCCGGCCGGCGCTCTACGTTTCGCCCCTGCAGACCATCGATCAGCTGCTGCCGATGCTAAACAAGCGCAAAGACCACATGGCTGTCGTGGTCGACGAGTTCGGTTCGAGCATCGGCATCATCACCATGGAAGACATCGTCGAGGAGGTCGTCGGCGAGATCGATGTCGGCTACGACTTCGAGGAGTATTTGCCGAAGCGCAAGCGGGTCTACGAGAAGCTGGCCGAGGACATCTACGTCATGGACTCCCGGCTTTCGATCGCGGAAGCCAACGAGATCTTGCGCACCGGCATACCGACCACCGAGTTCCACACGGTCGGCGGCTTGGTCATGGCCCGCCTGCGGCACATCCCCCGGGAGGATGAGTTCATCGTAGAGGAGGGCTACCGATTCACGGTCATCGAGGCCAACGAACGGAGCGTCGAAAAGCTGCGCGTCGAGCCGGAATACGGGGCCAACACCCCCGATTCTCCGAACTAGCGGGCACCGGTAGGAGAGCCCGAGTCGAGTCCGGCGGTCGATCTCACCATCGTCCTCGAAGCGGTCACCTTCGCCCTGCTGATGTGTCTCTCGGCCTTCATCTCCGGCTCCAAGATCTCGCTTTTCTCGCTAAGCCGCTTTCAGCAGGAGCAGATGCGCCAGGCCGGGAAGCCGTAGTCGGCACTTTCCACTTTCGGGATCGAGCTGCCTAAGGGTTCCTACGACAGGCTGGCCGGATTTCTGATCGACACCACCAAGTCGATCCCCCACGCCGGCGCGGTGGTCTGGCGCGACGGGATCTCCCCCACCGTCGTACGCGCGCGGCCATGCCCACCATTCTCTAAGTCAGGGTGCGATGGTAGGCTTCCCGTTGTCCCGGCTCGACCCTGGTTCGCGGCTCAGCCGTAACGGCCTTCGATGTAGTCGGCGGTCTCCTGCTTGGCCGGGGTGACGAACATGTCCTCGGTCGGCGTGTGCTCGACCACGCGGCCCATCAGCATGAAGATGCACTCCTCGCTGGCACGCCGGGCCTGGGCCATGTTGTGGGTCACGATCAGGATCGTGTACTGCCCGCGCAACTCCCAGATCAGCTCCTCGACGGCCTCGGTTCCCTTAGGGTCGAGCGCCGAGCAGGGCTCGTCCATCAGCAGCACCTCCGGCTTTACTGGCAGCAGGCGTGCGATGCAGAGTTTCTGCTGTTCTTCCAGCGAAAGCTCCGTGGCCTTGCGGTCGAGCCGGTCCTTGACGGCGTCCCAGAGCAGGACCTGACGCAGAGCTTGCTCGACGATCTCGTCCTTCTCGCTCCGATGCATCCGTTTCCGACCTTCGGCGTGGAGCTCGAAGCCGAAGAGCACATTGTCGCGGATCGAGATCGGCAGGGGGTTGGGACGCTGGAAGACCATGCCGATCTGCTTGCGGACTTGGGCGAGCTCGACCTCTTGGTCGTAGATGTCGTGCCCGAGCACCCCGATCGAGCCCTCGATGCGGACGTAGCC
>JASJAL010000212.1 GCA_030067055.1 Kiloniellales bacterium
ACGGTCTGGGCAACGGCACCGTCCGGGAACTTGGCCGGCCGCAGGTCGACGGCACAGAGCTTGGCCAGGGTCGCCGGCCACTTCTCGCCGGTCAGGCGGAACCAGGCGTGGCTGTCCCGGCGCGGCAGCGGATAGCCCTGCGGCCCCTCGCCGGCTTCGCGGCCAGCAAGCCAGGCCTCGTCGAGCGCGGTAAGAGCCGCCTCGCCACCTTCCACGGCGGCGAGGATCAGCGCCTCGTTTTCTGAGAGGCGCGCCAGCAGGTTGCCGTCTTCCTGGCGTAGCGCCCGGTTGCTCTTATCTGGTAGCGCGAGTCCCTGCCCTGCCAGCCAGTCCATTGTGCCGGCACCTTTGAAGCCGCCTCGGGCGACGACCGAGAGGTCGGTCAGGCCGAGCTGGCTGGCCATCGCCGCCTCGGTCGCGGGATCGCCGAAGTCGGCGGCGATGGCCGCGTCGCCGAGGGCGACGAAGCTTGCACCCGCTGCCTCCAGCTTGCGGTGCACGAAGCTGCGCCGGGGATAGTCCGCCAGTTTCACCTCGGCCACGGCATCAGCCCTCCTGGCGCTGGTTCTTGGGGTCGTAGAAGGGCAGCGTCACCACCTGTCCGTGGGCGTGCGTGCCGTCGGTCAAGCGGATCGTGATCCGGTCGCCGGGCCGGGCCGCGTCGGCCGCAGTGTAGGCCAGGCCGATGATCTGCCCGAGGGTCGGCGAGCGCACCACCGAGGTGACGAAGCCGACCATCTCCTCCTCTCGAACCACGAGCTGGCTCTCCAGCGGCAGTGGCGAGTCCGGCGGCAGGGCGAAACCGACCAGCCGGCGTTTCGAGGCATGACGCCCGCGCAGGGCCAGGGAACGCTGACCGACGAAGAAGGCCTTCTTGCCGGCCACCGCCCAGGCCATTTGCGCTTCCTCCGGCGTGGTCATGGCGTCGGTATCCTGGCCGACGATGATGTGGCCCTTCTCCAGCCGCAGGACGCGCTGGGCCTCGACCCCGAAGGGCCGCGGGCCTTCGTCTCCGCCGGCCGCCATGAGGCGGTCCCAGAGCGCCTCGCCGTAGGAGGCCGGGACGTGGATCTCGTAGCCCAGCTCGCCCACGAAGCCGACCCGCAGGACCCGGGCCGGGATTCCGGCCACGTAGCCCTCGCGCAGTCCCATGTAGGGAAAGGCCTCGGACGAAAGGTCGATGCCCTCGACCAGCCCGGCCAGCAGCTCCCGGGAACGTGGTCCGGCCAGGTTGACCCCGGCATAAGCCGCGGTGACGTTGGCGATATCGACATCGAGCCGCCATTGGGCGTTCCACCAGAGCATTGTCCGGTAGACCCGGTCGACCCCGCCGGTGGTCGCGGTCAGGTAGAAGTGGTCCTCGGCGAAGCGGCAGGCGACTCCGTCGTCGATGATGCTGCCGGCCTCGTTGGTCATCAGGAGATAGCGGCAGCGCCCAACCGGCTGTTTCTTGTAGGCGAAGGTGTAGAGCCGCTCGACGAACTCCGCGGCGTCCGGGCCGCGAACCTCGAGCCCGCCCAGGGTCGAGACGTCGATCAGGCCCGCCGACTCGCGCACCGTCCGGACCTCGGCCTCGATGCAGGCCAGCCGCTCGGACTCGCTGCCGTAGTAGGCAGGTCGCCACCAGAGACCGGCGGTCATCATCTGGGCGCCGGCGTCGAGGTGGCGATGGTGCATCGCGGTCAGGCGCTCTGGCTCGAAGCCGCGCCCGGCGAGCAGGCCCAGGCGCTCGGGCATCACCGGCGGCCGCGCCGTGGTGACGCCGACCGCCGCCAGGTCGCGCCCCGTCGCGCGGGCGACGATCCGCGCCGCGTTCAGCGCCGCATGACGGCCCTGGCTCGGCCCCATGCCGACGGTCGAGAAGCGCTTGACCAGCTCGATCTCGTCGTAGCCCTCGGCCACCGCGTTGATCAGGTCCCCGACTTGCAGATCCTCGTCGAAGTCGACGAAGTCCTTGCCCAGGGCTTCGCTCGGCAGGGGGCTGGACGCCGCGACCTCCAGTCGGCCGCGGTCGTCGCGCACCTGCACCCGGGGCTGATCGGCCGCCGTATCGTCCCCGCCGGCCGCCGCCCAGCCGGCCGTCCAGCCCTGGGTGATCACTTCGTCGAGGGCGTAGGCGCCGGCCACCGCCCCGGCGAGGCGAACCCGGTCCGGCAGGCCGGTGATCCGCAGCCGCTCGTCGCTGCCGGATGCTTCGAGCCGGGCGCCCGCCTGCAGAGCCAGCTGATAGGCCGGCAGGGTGCCGGCCGATATGCAGACCAGGTCGCAGGTAAGGCTCTCGGCCGGTCGGCTGGCAGCCTCGGGTGTCAGCTCCGCCAGGCGAACACCTGCGACCCGGCGCCCACCGCGCCTGGATCGCACCTCCCGGATCATCCGGCCTGTCAGAACATTGACACCCTTCGCCACCACGGCCGCGGCCAGGCGCGAGGCATCGCCCGCGGGACGTGGGTCGATCACGGCCGCGATCTCGACCCCGGCATCCAGCAGGTCGAGGGCGACGCCGTAGCCGTCCGGGTTGCCGGCCAAGACCACGGCCCGCCGCCCCGGCCGCACGCCGTAGAGGCGGATCAGCCGCTGGGCGGCGCTGCCCAGCATCACTCCCGGAAGGTCGTTGTTGCGGAAGATCGCCGGCTGCTCGATCTCGCCGGTCGCCAGGATCAACTCCCCGGCGCGCAGCTTGATCATCCGATTGCCGCGCAGGACCGGCAGGTAGTTGTCGGCGAACCAGCCGTTGCAGAGCGCGGAGGTCATCACCGTGATCCCGGACGCGGTGGCCAGTTCGCCCAGCAAGGCGCGGCGCGCCTCGGCGGCGGCATGGCCCAACAGGTCCACGCGGGCAAAGGCCAGGGCACCGCCCAGCACGGGCGCCTGTTCGATCAGGCAGACCTCGGCACCCTGGCTGGTCGCGGCCAGGGCCGCAGAGATGCCGGCCGGCCCGCCGCCGACGACGGCGACGTCGCAGAAGGCGTAGGCCTTGTCGAAGTCGCCGGGTCTTGCCGCCAGATCGACCGCGCCCAGGCCGGCCTTGCGGCGAAAGATCGGCTCCCAGAAGCGCTGCCAGGCACCGCCCGGCCGGTAGAAGGCGCGGTAGTAGAAGCCGACCGGCAGGAATCGGGCGACGGCCCCGACCCAGGCGTTCCGGTCGAAGCGCAGGCTGCCGCTGACGTTCTGCCCCCGCACGGCCAGGCCCTCGGAGATCGGCGTCAGGTCGGCCGGAACGTTGGGCTCGCCCGGCAGTTGGACCAGGCTGTTGGCGTCGTGGCCGGCAAGGCTCATGACACCCCGCGGCCGGTGGTACTTGAAGGAACGCGACAGCACCCACTGGTCGCCCGCCGCCAGGGCCGAGGCGATGCTATCGCCCTCAAAACCTTCGAAACGCCGGCCTTCGAAGGAAAAACCGACCCTGCGGTCGCGATCGATCAGCAAGCCGAAGGGTGGCGGCAGGCGGTTGGGCTGGGCGGTCACGTCGAAGGCGTCCCGGCATTGAAGTCGCGCCGCTTCTCGTACACCTCGTTCGCCGGGTAGGTGCGCAAGATCTCGTCGGTCACGGTGTCGCGCTCGGCGATGAACCAAAAGCTCGACGGCAGGTGGCACCACCACTCGCGAACCACGCCGGCGGTGTTGTTCTCGTTCCAGATATGATCGGCCCAGGCGTCGTCACCGGTATCGCTCGGCTCGGGCTTCTCGACCACCTCGCCGTAGCAGGCGAACTCCGAGATGTTTCGCGGGCCGTTCAGCGGGCAGCGGAGAATCTTCATGCGCACACGTCCATCAATGGCTGGCCGCCGTGGCGCCCATCTCGTTGACTAGGTCGAAGCTTTGGAAGCGCTCCAGGCGAAATGGCTCCAGGATCGCCGGCAGCTTGCCCGTGGCCACCGCCTCGGCCAGACGCTTGCCGGCGACCGGCGTCGCCTTGAAGCCCCAGGTGCCCCAGCCGGCGTCGAGCCAGTAGTTCTTCAGCGGGCTGACGCCCAGGATCGGGCTGTAGTCCGGAGTCATGTCGGTGATGCCGGCCCATTGCCGCAACAGCCGCACCTCGCCCAGGAAGGGGAAGAGATCCAGGGTATGGCCGATCAGGCTTTCCTTGAGGTCGAGGGTCGAGCGGGTCGAATAGAGCGGATAGGGATCGGAGCCGCCGCCGATCACCAGCTCGCCGCGCGCGGTCTGCGAGACATAGGCGTGCAACCCCGCCGAGGAGACCAGCGGATCGAGGAAGGGCTTCAGCGGATGGGTCACCATGGCCTGCAGTGGGAAGCTGCGGATCGGCAGGCGGATCCCCGCCATCGCGGCAACCTGGGAGCTCATCCCGGCCACCGCCTGCACCACTTGGCCGCCCTGGGTCATGCCCCGGTTGGTGTGGACCGCGGTGACCCGACCGTTGTCGACCGTCATGCCGATGACTTCGGTGCGCTGGTGGATCTCGACGCCCAGTTCCGCGGCACGGGCGGCGTAGCCCCAGGCCACCGCGTCGTGGCGGCCGGTCCCGCCGTCCGGATGCCAGAGCCCGCCCAGGATTGGATAGCGCTTCATCTCAAGGTTCAGGCAGGGGACCAGCTCGCGGATCTGCTTGCGATCGACCAGCTCGATCCGAGTTCCGCAAAAGCGCCCGACCTCGGCCCGCTGCCGGAAGGTCCGCAGGGTCGCATCGGAATGCGCCAGGGTCAGCTGGCCGCGCTGGCTGTAGAGCAGGTTGAAGCCGAGCTCGCCGGAGAGCCCGCCGTAGAGCGCGACACCCTCCTTGTAGAAGCGGACCGATTCCGGGGTGATGTAGTTGGAGCGGATGACCGCCGTGTTGCGCGCCGTGTTGCCGCCGGCCAGATAGCCCTTCTCTAGGACGCAGACCTTCCGGACCCCATGGTGGCAGGCCAGGTAGTAGGCGGTGGCGAGCCCGTGGCCGCCGCCGCCGATGATGACGACGTCGTAGGCGGTCTTCAGATCCGGTGTCGGCGGGATGTCCCGGCGCGCCGGATAGCGGCGGCTGAAACCGTACTTGAGCAGCCCCCAGGCCATGCCTGCCCCTCTCCGCCTCACCGTCTTGTGCCCCGCTGCCACGCGAGGCCGCCGGACACTCGACCCCTTCCGGCCCGATCCCGTCAAGCCGCCTCATGGCTTTGCTATCTTGCCGAAACCGACGAAGCCGTGGAATTCGCTGCGCATAGCGGCTCTCTAAGCGAGCCGCAAGCCCTTCAAAATATGAGCCGCCGCCCCATCTAGGAGACCATTCGGTCGGACACAGGCGGATTCGGACCGCGGGCCGACCTTGGGGGTTTAAGCAATCGGCAACGCTGTCCGGCAAAGCTATACCGCTTTGGCGACGTCCCTGGTGGCGGCAGCGCCCGATGACTGCAAGAAAGGTTCACGAGTTCGAGCGATGAGTGCTTCGGAAGAACGCACGGGGGCGATGACCCTGACCAGCCGCCTGAAGGCCTTTATCGAGGCGCCGGCGACGCAGAAATTCATCATAGCCGTCATTGTGATCAACGCGGTCGTCCTTGGGCTGGAAACCTCGCCGAGCATCATGGCCACGATCGGTGGCCCTCTCATCTTCCTCGATGTTGCCGCGCTCTGTATCTTCGTGGTCGAGATCGCGATCAAGCTGTTCGTCTACCGCTGGTCCTTCTTCCGCAGCCCCTGGAACCTCTTCGACTTCGTCATCGTCGGTATCGCCCTGGTTCCGGCCAGCGAAGGCATGTCGGTCCTGCGCGCTTTGCGAATCCTGCGTGCGCTGCGCTTGCTGTCGATGATCCCGAAAATGCGCACGGTGATCGAGGCCCTGCTGCGCGCCATTCCCGGGCTGAGCTCCGTGATCGGCCTGCTGCTGCTGGTCTTCTATATCTTCGCCGTGATGGCGACCAAGCTGTTCGGCGCGGAGTTCGACGAGTGGTTCGGCACGATCGGTCGCTCCTTCTTCTCGTTGTTCCAGATCATGACCCTGGAATCCTGGTCGATGGGCATCGTCCGACCGGTGATGGACGAATTTCCCTACGCCTGGGTCTTCTTCGTCGCCTTCATCCTGTCGACGACCTTCGCGGTGCTGAACCTCTTTATTGCGATCATCGTCAACTCCATGCACGAAGCTGCCGAGCAAGAGGCGGAGGCGCAGGGCAAGGAGCTGCAGCCTGTCCTCAACGAACTGCAAGCCCTGCGCAGCGAGATCGCCGAGCTGCGGCGCGAGAACGGCAGTCGGCACGACCCCTGATTCCGAAAAAGAAAAGGGCGCCGACTAAAGCCGGCGCCCGATTCCTACCTTATTGAGTCGTTACTGCGGCAGCAGAACGGTATCGATAACGTGAATAACGCCGTTCGAAGCCTCGACGTCGGCGGTCGTGACCGAAGCGTTGTTGATCTTGACGCCTTGAGTCGCATCGACATTCAGGGACTGGCCTTCGACCGTGGCCGCGGCCAGCTGCTTGCCGGCGATGTCCGACGACATGATCTTTCCGGGCACCACGTGGTAGGTCAGGATCTGGACCAGCTTGTCCTTGTTCTCCGGCTTCAGCAGGTTGTCGATCGTGCCGGCCGGCAGCTTGGCGAAGGCGGCGTCGGTCGGCGCGAAGACGGTGTAGGGGCCATCGGCCTTGAGCGTATCGACCAGATCGGCGGCCTGAACGGCAGCGACCAGGGTCTTGAAGCTGCCCGCCGATACCGCGGTATCGACGATGTCGGCCTTGGCTTCAGGTGCGCTCGCCGACTTGGTCTCGGTGTTCGCGCAGGCGGCCAACCCGATGGCCGGAACGACGACTGCAATAGCCAGGAAAAGACGCTTGATGCCCATGATGAGTACTTCCTCTCTCGAAACTTGGCACAAAAAAAGGGTCCGCGTTTTCGGACGATCCCCTTTCCCAAACCTTCAGAGTTCTTGTCGTTGTCTCCGTTCCAAGTGCCTACGACCCTTCATCCACCCTGGATCACTGCTCCGATAATTTCGGAGGCTTTCAACCGTGCGAGCGGGAGTCCCGCTAGGCCCCCTCAACCAGCCAGTAATCCATGAACCGGGCCAGCCAATCGGCCAAGGGCTGGTCGAACCTCTGGGCGTCCCTGACCTGTCGCTCGCCGGAATGGGCGCCGGGTTCGGTAAGCATATGGCTGGCCTCGCGGATCCAGCGCTGGAATACCTCCGGCGTGACCTCGGGATGGAACTGCAAGCCATAGGCCTGCGTTCCGATCCGAAAGGCCTGATGGGGAAAGACCTCACCGGTGGCCAGCAGCTCGGCTGCGGCCGGCGCCTCGAAGCCTTCCTTGTGCCAGTGGAACACGTGCAGCGGCTCATCCAGGAACCCGGCGGCAGAGGGCGTCGGCGTGATCTCCACGTAGCCGATCTCGTGCAGGCCCTCGGGGTGCGGGACAACCCGACCGCCATAGCATTCGGCAAGCATCTGCGCCCCGAGGCAAAGGCCGAGGAATGGGCGCTCGGCCTCCACCCAGCGCCGGATCCAATCCTTCTCCCGGCGGATGTACTCGACCTCCTGGGACTTGCTGAGATCCTCGGCACCGCCGTAGACCAGCGCGCCGGCGTAGTCCGGGCCGGGGTCAGGTAGGTCGTCGCCGGCGGCGGGCCGCCGCCATTCGATGGTGTAGCCCCGCTCTTCCAGCATCCTGGAGGCCCGGTCGTCGCGCTTGCCGACCGGGTGGTCGACGATGATGATCGTTCTGCTCACGCGGTTCCGCCCCTGCTCGATCCGACGAAGGCCTCCATGTGGAACGCAGCCTGCCCCGGATCATAGAGGTAATCTCCACCGACGGGGCAAGCCCGCCGTGCCTGACAGCCCAACGCCGTGCAATCCCGGCCCTCCGGCCCATTGAGATAGGCCAAGCAGTCTGCAACGGCGTAGCCCCCCATGGTGAAGGCTCCGACAGGGCAGCCCTGCAGACAGGGCTTCTCGGCGCAGCTATCGCAGGGATGGGGCGCCTCCGGCGGCACCGGCAGCGGCAGCGCTTCCCTGAAGGCGAGCGCGGCCCGATAGGCGTGCCAAAGCCCGTAGTGGGGGTGGATCAGGATGCCCAGCGGCGAGGCCTTCAGCCCCTCGGCCTTCGCCGCCCAGCGCTGGAACGGCAGGTAGGGCGGCCCTTCGGAGGGAAAACAGGCCTCCGCACCCAGGTCTCCGGCCAAGGGGTCGAGGCTGCGGGCGATCCAGCGGTCCAGCGGACTGGGTGCGCCATCGGCGGCCTCCGGCGCCGCCCGGAAGGCCTGCCACATCGCCGGCCCGGCGTTGCCGACCAACAGTAGGGTCCCGGCGGAGGACCCGTCCCGGAGCGCCGGCACGGCGTCTTCCGGACCTGGGTGGAAGCCGCCGCGCAAGATCAAGCCGAGGGTTTCGAGGGCGACTGCGATCCGTTCCAGCATGGGCCCTCAGGCGGCCGGGCGCATCTCGGCTTCCGGCAGCAGAATCCGGAAGCGCCGGCGCAGCTCGCGGTCGATCTCGGGCGCCAGGGCCTGGGGCCAATGCTCGGCCAGGATCTGGCGGGCCCGCGCCCGCGCTGCCTCGCGCAGGTCCTGCCCGCCCTTCTGCTCCCAGTCATCGCGACTGTCGCGGTCGAGGAGCTTGGGATAGAGGTACTCGCTGGTCATACGCGACAGGGTCTGTGGATGGCCGAGGAAGTGTCCCGGTCCCTTGCAGACCTCATCGATCACGTCGAGGGAGAGGGACTCCGGTGTCACCTCGATGCCGCGCAGCAACCGCATGATCTCGCCGTTGATGTCGTTGTCGATGACGAACTGCTCGTAGGCCACGGTTAGCAGGCTCTCCAGGAATCCGGCGGAATGGTGGATGTAGTTGGCGCCGGCCAGGGCCGCGGCCAGGCCGGTGATGCCTTTCTCCAGGCCGGCCTGGGCGTCCGGCACCTTGGAGTCGGAGATGCCGGAGGAGTTGTAGAGCGGCAGCTCCAGATGCTGGGCGATCTGGGCGCAGGCCGCATTCAACAGGGCGAACTCGGCCGAGCCGCCGACGAAGGCCCCGGTACGGAGGTCGGCCTGGGCCGGGACGCAGCCCATGATCAGGGGATGGCCCGGGTTCAGCAGGTTGACGTAGACCACGCCGGAAAGCTGCTCGGCGGTGATCTGCACCAGGGTGCCGGCCAGCGCCGCCGGCGAAGTTGCACCGGCCTGGGGCGCCGAGGAGATCACCACCGGCAGGCCCTCGGCCACCAGGCGGTCCAGAATCTCGACGGTCTCCGGTGCATAGCGTAGGGGGCTGACGGTCCAGCACGCGGTGAAGGAGATCAGAGGCCGCGCAGCCAGGGTCTCGGGTCCGCCGGCGATGATTTCGGCCATGGCACGGAGGTCACCGACCCGCTCGGCCTGATATGCGTTGGCCATGACGTGCTTCTGGGTCGCCGCCAGGCAGGCGTAGAACTGGTTGACGTCGATGTCGTCGTTGGCCATGTCGCGGCTGACCACCGGCCGCATGTAGAAATGGATGTGCTCGAGCGGATCGCAGAGCCGGCCGATATGGTAGTTGTCGGCCAGCCGCGTCTCCCGCACCTCGCCGTCCAGGTCGAGGATCTTCACCGCCTGTCCGCCAGTGCCCATGTAGACCCGCCGGCCGCCGAGCTGCAGGTCGTGGCGCGGGTCGCGGCCGGCCAGCAGGACCTTCTTCGCCGCCCGCGCCAGCCCCTCCTCGATCATTCCGGCATCCAGGTAGACCCGGTTGGTCTCCGCGTCGACCCGGGCCCCGGCCTCTCGGAAAACGTCGCGACAAGGGCTCTCGACGACCTCGATGCCGGTCCGCTCCAGCACCTCGACCGCGGCCCCAACGATGCGCTCGACCTCGGCCGTCGACAGCGGCCGGTAGACCCCGCCGGGCAACCCGGGCGGCGCCACGGGTTCGCTCTGCCGTTCCAGGGCGGGCGGTCTGCGGCGGCGGCCTGAACGCGACATCTGGTCGCTCCCCTTGCCGTTGGCTGTCCCGGGTGGGCTCAAGCTGAGCCGCAGACTGACACAGCGCCACCGGCACGCCTAGCGCGAGGGCGACTCTTTCGGAACCCTTGGCCCCGATCACGAGGGACTTCGCAGCGCCACGCCGAGGTGCTAAAGCAGGTCTCATTCCCCGCCGGCGGCACGGCCGCCGATCCGATCGGAAGTCCGCCATGCCCGATGCCAGCTTCACGCTCCAACCCGGCGCGCTCACGCTCGCACAAGTCCACGCGCTTTGGCGCCGGCCGCAGCCCCTGGCGCTTGCTTCCGATTGCTGGGTCGCCGTGCGCCGGTCCGCCGAGGCCGTGGCGGCGGTGGTCGAGAGCGGCAAGGCCGTCTACGGAATCACCACCGGTTTCGGGAGCCTGGCCAAGACGCAGATCCCGGCGGATCAGGTCGC
>JASJAL010000213.1 GCA_030067055.1 Kiloniellales bacterium
CATACACGCACCGGCCTCCTACAGGTGATCGCTGACGTCCACGCAGTGATAGGTCTCGACGTCGAGAATGTTGTGATCGCGGTCGGCGGCGCTGACACAAAGCGACACCGCCTGCTCCCGCACGCCGGTCGAAGCGGCCCCCTGGGTGACGTAGGTCGGGTAGTCGTCATGCCTATGCCACGCCCCCTTCTCGACCCCGTAGACGGGTTTGGCGCCGCGGCCGGCTTGTTTGACCGTGTACTTCTCGCCCCACCACACGTGGAAGTGGTTCTTCGACACGTCCGGCGTAAAGTTGGCCTCGAAGGTCAGTTCCAGCTCATCTCCGGACGGCTTCACGCTTGCGATCTTGACGACACAGCCGTCCACGGGACAGGCGTTGGGCATCGGGTCCGCCGCTCTTGCCACCGGCGCAGCGAACAGCGCCGCCGAGAGCGATCCGGCCAGAATCATCGCCCGTGCCATCGCGTTGCTTCGGTTCTCCTGACTGCCGTTCTGCATAACGCCTCCCCGCACGGTCGAGTAAATTCTTTTTATTCTCTTCCGGGTTGAGCAATTGATCCTGCCAATTGCTTTGGGTGAATGGGCTGTCACAATTGATCTGTGAGTTTTGCCACCTCGCACGCTTAAGCATGCACCCCACCGTCTTCAACTTTACTCGCAATGCGAAACGAGTTCAATCGGGCGGAGGACCGGCCGCGAAGGGCGGTCGGCCTCGCCGGTGCCCCGTCGAGCGACGACCTCGATCAACCTCGATCAAGGGATCGGCTAGCGCTGGATGGTCTCGAAGCCTATTGGATCGGCCTCGGGTTGAGCGGGCCGCACGGCCGGCGAGATCGTGCCATTGCCGGTCAGGACGATGCTCTCGCGCCGCAGGAAGAACTCGTGGCCGCCGTCCATCGAGACGTAGGTTCCGGAAGTGCTGCGATCCTCGAGGATGAACTTCCCGTCGAGCACCGTCACCTTCGCATGTTTGCGGGAGATCCAGGGGTGGGACAGCACGATGCCGCAGTCCGTCGACCGCCCGATCAGCACGCTCTCTGCCTCGCGGCAGGTCCGCGACTTGTGATCGTGCGTCAGGATAACCGCGACGTTCGGGATCGTCGAAGCCGCATCTGCCCGGCCAGCGGTCCCTCTGGCCCGCAAGACCATCCTGGTTTGGCTCGAGGTCTCGTCGCCTGCGAGGGAGAAGACGTCGATCGGGTCGCCGACACCCTTGAGACGGATATGACCCAAAGGCCGCAGCGCGGCGGCCTCGCTTGCCGGAAGCAAATCGACGAAGCTTCGGCTCAAGAGCGCCTCGCCATCGTTGGCGAGCGCAGCGAGCCGCGCCGTGAGGTTGACCGCCTGGCCGAAGATATCGCCCTCGGCCAGGACGATCTGGCCGTAGTGCAGACCCGCGTGAACTGCCAGCACGGGATCGGTCCCACCGGACAGCATGGCGCGCAGGGCACGCAAGGCCTGGCTCGGGCCCTTGAAATAGCCGAGCACATCGTCGCCCTTCTGGCGAACGACAACCCCGTCTTCGTCGCGAATGGCCGCCTGCAAGCGCGTCAGTTCCCGGCTGATCAGCCGCTGCGCCTCGGCGTTGCCGACAGCCTCGTAAAACGGCGTGCTGCCCGAAATATCGGCGAGCATGACGACCGCCCAGAGCCCTTTGGACGGCCTTTGGTCCCTATCCATGGATCGCTCACAAGTCCTTGATTCCCCGAAGCGATACGTCCTGCATGAGCATCTATCCTGGCCAGCAACCTAGCACGCCGCGCACCCCGCGAGGAGTCCGCCGCATCGGGCAGCCGAACCGTGCCGAACCCGGAAGCCACCACGCTAGGTCTTCGCCTGGCGAACCATCGCCGCGGGTCTCGCCGGCCGCAGCGCCCGCAGCCGATCGATGAAGCGCCAGGTCAGGGCGAAGGCCGCGGTCGACAGTCCAAAGGCCAGTCCGACCCAGACGCCGACACCGCCCCAGCCGAACTGGAAGCCGAAGATCAGGGCCGCACCGTATCCCACCAGCCAATAGCTCACACAGGCGAGCAGCATTGGGATCCGCGTGTCCTTGAGCCCACGCAGGGCGCCGTTTGCGATGCACTGGGCGCCGTCGACCAGCTGGAACACCGCCGCGATTCCCAGAAAGGCGATGGCGAAGTCCACGGCCGCCCGGTTCGCCGGCTCCCCGAGATCGAGGAAGAATCCGACCAAAGGCCGGGCCGAAAGCCAGAAGGCCAGGGCCGGAAGGACCATGAAGCCGCAGCCCCAGGCCAGGGCGATCCAGCCGGCCCGACCCGCGGCGGCGGCATCCCCCGCCCCGGCCGCCAGGCCGACCCGCACGGTCGCAGCCTGGCCCAGGCCGTAGGGGATCATGTAGGCGATCGCGGCGCACTGGATTGCCACCGCGTGGCCGGCCAGCTGGGCCTCGCCGAGCCAGCCGAGGAGCAGGCTGGAGCCGAGGAAGAGACCGATCTCGGCGAGCACGGTGCCCGCGATCGGCAGGCCGACACGAAAGATCTCGCGGAACCGTGCCCAGTCGGTCCGCCAGATCCGCACCACGACGTGGTAGCGGCGGAAGCGCCGGTCGGTGAGGACGAAGCCGAGCAGCGCGGCGGCTGCGAAGCCGTCGACCAGGGCGCTGGAGATCCCGGCGCCGACCAGTTCCAGGCGCGGTAGGCCGAAGTTGCCGAACATCAGGCCGTAGTTGCCCAGGGCGTTGATCGCGATCGCCCCCAGGGTGACGCAGAGGATCGCCCGGGGGCGAGAGTGGGCGGCGCAGAAGTGCGCCAGGACCAGGAACCAGAGACCCGGCAGGTAGCCCCAGGCCCGGGCGTCCAAGTAGGCCTCGGTGAGGGGCGTCAGGGTCGTCGACTGGCCCAGCGCCTCGAGGATCGGCCGGGCGTTCAACGCCGCGACCAATCCGGGCAGGGCCAGCGCCAGAGCGACCCAGAGCCCCTGCCTCACGGAGCGGCGGACCAGACGGAACTGCCGGGCGCCCAGGGCCTGGGCGATCATCGGCGCGACCGCGCCCAGCACGCCGAGGGCGAAGAAATGCAGGAACGCGTAGAAGTGGCCGCCCAGGATCCCGGCCGCCAGCGCCTGCGGACCGAGCCAGCCCATCATGACGATGTCCGTGGCGTTGATCGCCATCTCAGCCAACCCGGTCAGGATGATCGGCAGGGCCAGGCGGAGCAGGGCGGAGCTTTCGCGATGCCAGGCGCCGCGCGTCGCCGCCCTCGCGCTTCCGGTTTGTGCCGTTCCTTGCAGCGAATTCATCGCGTCAAAATCCCTGGAGGAGCCTCCGGGACGCCGGCGAAGCAACATCGAGCGGCGCCCCCGAAAGGCGCGCTCCGATCTCTAGGCCGTCAGTCGGTACTGGGTAGAGCGAGGCGCGCGCGCATCAGAGCCCGGCCGAAAGAGCCGGGCTGCCGATCGAGCGGGATCGGCACATCAGGTGAAAGCGCGTCCTCATAATGCGCCGGTTATAGCGGCGGTCGGAGAACAGGGTCAAGTTGCGCCGTCCAGGGGGCCCGAAGTCGGCTCAGGAGCGCCGTCTCAAGCCGGTGCCCTCCGGCCTTCACGGTCATTGTGCTTGCGCGCTTTCCGATCAGACGCCTTCGCGTCTAGCCGGGAGTGATGCGCTTGCACTCGGACCTGAGGGCGTTACATCCGGCCAGATGGATTGCAAAGCGACTCTATCTCATCGGATAACGCCCTAGGCTCCCAGTGCTCGACGGAAGGAAGGGCGGCGAAACGAACAGGGGCAGATCTCGCCCTGGAAGAATCCTCCTGCTCGGCATCGGGATGCTCGCCTTGTTCGGGCTATCGCCGGCCGGACGTCTTGCCTCCAAAGCATGATTCACGCTTCACACGGATGCGCTGCGTCGCGATCATGCGCTTGGCCCGCCGTTACGCCGAACCGCGGATCAACAGGTAGCCATCGCGCGCGGGGCTGCGGAACAAGACGCCTCAATCGCCGGCCAGCAACCGGACCAATGTCCAGTCCGGCGATGTCGTCGTGATTCAGCCTCGCATGTGGCGCTCTTCGCCGTCGGCAAGCAAGGCAAAGACTTCGATCCGGGGGGACCCGCGGACGACGGCGGTGAGTTTCTCCCAGTCGAGATGGAACAGACCCGTCGAGAGGGCGTCGGCCTGGGTAGCGCTGGGCGCCCGGACCGACAGCCCAAGGTACCGGTTGGAGCTTCGCCCGAGCCGGGGATCGAAGAGATGGTGGAAGCGCCCTTTGCCGTCGAAGCGCGTCCCGGCGCCCGCCGAGCTTGCCAGCGCCGCGTCGTCGAGCGCCAGCCGGCGCAGCAGCCGCTCCCCTTTGCGCGGGTCGCTCAATCCGACCTGCCAGGGCCGACCGTCCGGATGCCGGCCGAGGGCGCGCAGCTCGCCGAGGTCGATCAGGACGTCCTCGAGTCCCTCTGAACGCAGGAGCTCGGCGATCCGATCGGTGATGTAGCCCTGGGCGATGCCGTTGAGCGTGATCGCCATGCCCGGCTTCCCGAAGGCGATGAGCGCCGGGTCGATCGCGACGGCGCGGTGGTCGACGCGCTCGAGTGCGGCGGCGACCGCAGCCGGGTCGGGCCCTTCGGCCGCCCGGTCTCCTTGCCAGAAGTGCGCGGCATGAGCCTGCCACAGCGGCTGCACGGTGACGTCGAAGGCCCCCTCGGTGAGCTCGCTGTAACGCCGCGCCTCGGCCAGGATCCGCACCAGGTCGAGCGGCGGCGCCTCGATGCGGCCCTGGCGATTTAGGACCGAGACGGCCGAGTCCGCACGGTAGAGACTGAAGATCCGCTCGAGCCGCTCGATCTCCGCCCGCGCCCTCTCGATCAAGGCCCGGGCGGCCTTCGGGTCCGGATGATGCAGGCGGATCGAGGCTTGGGCGCCGAGCGCCGTGCCCGTCCAGGTCTGAACCTCGACCTGGCCGGCCTGCGCGCCCCGTCCGAGCAGCCCGAGGCCGGCGGCTGCCGCGGAGATGCGCAGAAAGCGCCGGCGACTGGGTGATCCCTGGGCCCTCATTGCCGAACCTCCTCGCCGCTGTGCTGATGGTGATCCATGCCCGATCCGCCGCGCTGCATCTGATGCTGGCCGGGGTCTGCCATCTCCGGCATCGCGGCATCGGCTTGACCGTGGCCCGGTCCGTGCCGGTTTTCCGGCACCTCGCCCAGGATGGCGTCGCTGGGGATCTCCGAGAAGGCGACGACCCTGCCCTTGTGGGCAGCGGCGAAGTCCTCGGCATCGGCCCGCTTCGAGAAGGGCACGGCCTCGGGCGCGCCCATGCCGCCCTGCCGCGTGCTGCCGATCACGTACCAGGCGCTTTTCGCCTCGATCCAGGTTCCGGCCTCGGGCTGGTCCCAGCTCGCCCGGCCCATGTCGTTGACGTAGATGGCCGCGATGTCCTTCGGCTCCTCCGGCAGCAGGGTGAAGGCGAGAGTATCGCGGACCGAGCTGAACCAGATCGGCTCGGGTTTGCCGGACAGGAAGATCTGGCCCTTGGGGCCCTTGTGGTCCTGCACGATCATTCTGCAGTAGTGCCCGATCGCTTCGCGGGTCAGTTCGGCCGGAGGCGGCGCTTCGGCCATCTGCTCTTCGCCGCAGGCCGCGGCCAGAAGGAGAAGTGCTGGGAAAACAAGTCCCCAATATGCGCGCCGCATGGCTAAATCTCCTTCTTGCGGAAGACGAGGACCGTCGCGGTCAGGGGCAGGATCACCCAGGCGAGGATCGCCAGGAGCGGCGTTCCCGATCCGAAACCGCCCGCCGATGCCAGCCCCGCCATGCCGGAGACCTGACCGACGCCGTCCGAGCCGGCGAGGTTGAACAGCCGGTAGGCATCGGTGGGATTGATGACCAGCAGGGTCGATATCACGGCCTGCCCGATCCTCTGGCCTTCGTCCGCGATCAGCAGGCCGAGCAGCGCCAGGTCGTAGAGCACGACGAAGATCAGCCAGAGGCCAATGGCGGCCCCTGCCGCCGTGGCGCGCTCCCGGACCAGGGCGCTGGGCAGGTAGCCGAGGGCGAGGAAGGCCGCGCCGAGCAGCAGCGAGCTGGCCATCATGGCGCCGAAGGCCTGCAATTCACCGGCCGCAGCGCTCCCGTCCCCAGTCAGGGTCAGCCCCAGCAGCACCGCGCCGTAGCCGATCAGGATCGCGAGCCCCAGGATCGCCAGATGGCCCAGGAACTTGCCGAGCACCACCTGCCAGCGCGCCACCGGATAGGCCAGGAGCAGCAGCAGGGTGCCGCGCTCCGCCTCGCCGACCAGCGCGTCATAGGCGAGCAACAGGGCGATCAGGGGCAGGAGGTAGACGGTCAGGCTTGAGAGGCTCGCGATGGTCACGCTCAGCGCGCCGGCCTTGACCGCGCCGACCGGCGCCGAGCCGAGGAAGGCCAGCGACAGGGAGAGGGTCGCCAGCAGCAGGATGGCGGCGGCGACCCAGCGGTTGCGCAGGCCGTCGCGCAGCTCCTTGGCGGCGAGGATCAGCAGCGCCTTCACGATCCCTCTCCGGTGGCGAAGGTCCGGTATATCTCTTCCAGGGTCGGCGGCCGGATGTCGACATCCTCGACCGCCGGTCCCACGGCGGTGATCCGCCGAAGCAGCTCCATCTTGTCCTTTGCCGGGCAAATGAGCTCCAAGGTTCCTTCGTCGATCCTCTCGATCTCGGCGAAGGCACCGAGCCCTTCGGCAAGGCGGCCGGTCTCGCCCGACGCGACGGATATCCGCAGGCGGGTTCGCAGCTTGGCGGCGTCGCGCAGCGCCTCGAGGCTACCGCAGGCGACCAGCCGCCCGTGATTCATAATCGCAACCCGGTCGGCCCGAGCCTCGATCTCGGTGAGCGCGTGGGAGGAGATGATCGCCGTCGTGCCGGCGTCGCGCTGGCGCGACAGCAGCTCGTAGAAGCTTTGCCGGAAGGCCGGATCCAGGCCCGAGGTCGGCTCGTCGAAGAGCAGCAAGCGGGGCGCCCCGATCACGGCCTGCGCCAGCCCGAGCCTCTGGCGCATGCCCTTGGAATAGGTGCCGACCCGCTGCCTCGCGGCCTCGGCGAGGCCGAAGCGCGCCAGCAGTTCATCGCAGACGCGCGGGCTCTGGCCCTTCAGCCGGGCGTAGAAGGCCAGGACCTCGCGCCCGGTCATGGCGTTGTGGAAGGCGACGCTCTCCGGCAGGACGCCGATGGCGGCGCGGCGTGCGACCGCGGCCCGGCCCGCAGGGTCCTCGCCTTCGATCAGGATCCGGCCGGCGCTGGCCCGGGTCAGCCCGAGCATCAGCTTGAAGAGGGTCGTCTTGCCGGCGCCGTTGTGGCCGACCAGTGCCAGGCATTCTCCCCGTTCGACCGACAGGCTGACCTCGTGAAGAACCTCTTTTCGTCCGTAGCGCTTGGAGACGGCGTCGAGGGCGACCATTGCGTCCGGGGCTCGCATGCCGCTCATCCCTCTCCGGCCGGCGCGATCGCGGGCGGATCCATCAGCGGCGCCGAGTCGCGGACACCGCCCGGATGCAGCGCCGGAAATTCCGACTGGGCCCAGCGCAGCACCTGCACCGCCGGGCTGTTGAGCAGCAGCTTTGCGAGTGGCTCACGCCAGAGGATCTGATCGACCAGGCCGTTTGGCCGGTAGGGGCGATCGGCGATGCCGTCGGCGTCGAGGTCGAAGGCGGGATTGTCGCTCCAGTAGTTGCCGCTGCGCTCCGCCGACCATTCGATGTCGCGCGTGCCGACGTACTTCACCTGCGTCCGGTTGTCGACGAAGGCGTTGCCCGCGATCTCGTTGCGTTCCGATCCGGCGGTGAAGTGAATGCCGATGCCGCAGCCCTCGAAGCGGTTGCCGCGAAAAGCGTTCTTGTTCGCGTTGTAGATGAAGACGCATTTCTCAGCGCCGCCGCGCACAAGGTTGCCTTCGATCCGCGAAGAATTGGCGTAGTTGAACAGCAGGCCGTGATCCCGGTCGCCCTCCGAGAGGTTGCCGCGGATCTCCAGGCGATGGGAGAACATGATGGCATAGCCGGCGTGGTTGCCCCGTGAGACGTTGCCGGTCACCTCGCTGTCGTCGGTGTACATGTAGTGGATGGCGAAGCGCAGGTCGCGGAAGCGGTTGTTCCGGAAGGCATTGTCGCGGCTGGTCGTGACGAAGATGCCGTCCCGGCCGAAGCGGAAGTCGTTGCCTTCAACCACCGAGCCCGGCGTGTTCCAGAGCTGAACGCCATTGCCCCGCTCGTTCGTGCGCAGGTCGCTTCGGCCCTGGATGCTGTTGTTGCGCACACGAGCGTCGTCCGGCCCCTTGAGGAAAACGCCGATCAGGTTGCCGCTCAGCCGGTTGTCCTCGATCAGCACGCGGTCGCCTTCGGTGCCGACGAAGATCCCGCTGTCCTCCCGTTGCAGGCTCTCGCCGGAGTTGACCAGGGTCAGCCCGCGCAGCACGACGTCGGGGGCCGAGACCGTGATCACGCTGCCCGCGCCACCCGCATCGACCGTCGTGCCGGGCTCGCCGCGCAGGGTGAGCGGCCGGTCGATCACCACCCCGCCCCGATAGAGCCCCGGCCTCAGGATCAGGACATCGCCGGGGGCGGCCTGCGTAATCGCCCGCCGCAGGGCATCGGGACCGGGCTGGACCTCGAGCTCGGCGCCGGTCGCCACCAAGGGCGATAGCAGCCCGAGGGCCAGCCCGCCGGCGGCCAGGAACGCCCTGACCGCCGGCTGGCCCGCATAGACCAGGCCGCGCGGGACCATCACACCGCGCGCGGCTCGACCAGCATGCGGCCGCGCATCTCCATGTGGAGCGCGTGGCAGAACCACTGGCAATAGAACCAGTGCACGCCCGGCCGGTCCGCCGTGAAGGTGGCCGAGGCCGTCGCCTGCGGTCCGACCTCGAAGGCGACGCCGTAGTTCGCCAGGGTGAAGCCGTGGGTCAGGTCGTCGACGTCGTCGATGTTGGTGACGATGATCGTGACTTCGTCACCCTGCTTGACCGTGAACTTCTCCAGACTGAAGTTCGGCGCCACCGAGTGCATGTAGACCCGGACCTTGTCCTCGGACTTCCGCACGACGTCGGCGGCGTCTTCCAGCTCGATGCCGTCCTCCTTGGCCCAGGCACGCGCCTCCTCCCACATCGGGTCGTTGCGCTCCCAGACCGGCAAGGGATTGACGACGTCGGCACGCACGATGATGCAGTCGTGCGGCTCGGCAAAGGTCGGGCCGTCGTGGACCACCTTCATCTCGTCGCCCGAGATGTCGATCAGCTGCTCGTTCTCGGGCTTCAAGGGGCCGACGTTGAGGAAGCGGTCCTTGGAGAACTTGTTCAGCGACACCAGCCACTTGCCGTCGGACTCCTTGGTCTCGCCCATGGAGGTGTGGTTGTGTCCGGGCTGGTACTGAACGTCGACCTTCTGGAGGATCGGGTCGACCGACTCGCCTTTGAAGGCCTGGATCGCCTTCTCCATGCTCCACTTGGCCACCTGGCTGTCGAGGAACAGGGTCGTGTAGCAGTTGCCCTTGTCGTCGAAGGCCGTGTGCAACGGCCCGAGGCCCAGTTCCGGCTCGGCCACGATGCAGCCACGCGGCTCGATCTTGTCGTCGAAGACATCGGGCAGCTTGGTCACGTCGATGACCGAGACCGTCGGCGAAAGCTTGCCGTTGATCACGACGTGCCGGCCGTCCGGTGCGGTGTTGCAGCCGTGCGGGCTGTTGGAGATCGGAATGTAGCGGGTGAAGGCCGAACCCTTGCGGCCGTCGAGCACCGGCACGCCACTGATCTCCTCGGCTTCGCCGTTGGCGACAGCGGCCTCGATTCGCTTGATGTCGAAGACGACGGCCCAGTCCTGCTCGTTGGCGGTCATCTCAGCCAGGGTGACGCCTCCCTCGCTGTTGTAGCAGGTCGAGAAGGCATAGAGACCCTGGTAGTCGGCGTCGCAGTTGTCGAGGTTGCCGTCGACGATGACCTGCCAGGCGACCTTCATGCTGTCGCCGTCGAGCGCGGTGAAGATCGAGGCGTACTTCTCCGGCTCGTCGAGGATTTTCCCGTCGTTGGGAATCGGGATCCGATGCTCGCCGTTCGCGAAGATGTAGCCGGTCCGCGGGACCTTCTGCGGCCGCATGCCGTGGATGTCGGCGGCGTTCGGGATCTCGACGATCTTGTCGCACTTCATCACGTCACAGCGGATCCGGGCGACCCGGGTGTTGGCCTTGTCGTTGATAAAGAGATAGCGCCCGTCGTAGGTCCCGTCGGTGAAGGACATATGCGGATGATGGGCGTCGCCGTTGTGCCAGACCCCGCCGTGCGAGGCCAGGTACTCCTTGGTCTCGGGCAACAGCCCCTCGGTCAGGACCTTCA
>JASJAL010000203.1 GCA_030067055.1 Kiloniellales bacterium
GGGCCCTGAGCTCCGAAGGCCTCGCGCTCGCTGGAGGGGCCAGCCAGGACCATCTGGGTGCTGAGGGTTTCGACCGCGCCGGCCTGCCCCGGATAGGTGCCGGCCGGCACCTTCGCCGGTCTCAGGAAGGAAAAGCGGATCGGCGCGTTACCCTGGCTCCAGCCCTCGACCGAGAGCAGGCGGTAGCGGCCCGTCTCCATGATGTCGAGCACCGCGCTGTCGCCCAGCGGCGCCATGACGAAGACCGCATCGACCAAGCCTTTCGACATCGCTTCGACCTGGGCCTTGAGGTCGCCGGACTCCCCGGAGATCAGCTCCACGCCTTCGATGTCGAGCCCGGCCAGCACGTTGCGTGCAATCCGGTCGGAGGCCGAGCCGGCCTCGCCGACGCCGAGGCGCTTGACCTCGGCCAGGGAGGCAGCGCCGCTGCCGGGAACCATGACGTGGGCCAGGCGATAGCCGACCACGCCCAGGGCCTCGGCCGAGCTGGACAGCACGGCGGCCCCGTCCTCCAGCGAGTAGAAGGATTCGGTCCCGACCACGGCAAGGCGCGCCTCGCCGGAGGTCACGAGATCGAGCGGGTTGGCCGCCCGTGCGACATCGATGCTGCGTTTCGGGAAGACCGCCTTGGAGGCCCGCACCGCACGGCCTGCGGGGCCGGAGAGCGAATCCAGGCCCCCGAGGGCCACGGTCAGGGTCTCGGCCCCGCCGCCGGCCACCTCGGCCGTCTCGTCGACCAGGCCGACATCGGCCAAAAAGGCCAGGGCGACCGCGGGAACGCTGCGGCCTTCCAGCTCGACCTGGGCGATCAGGTCACGCATCGCGTCCGCGGTGACCTTGCCCTGCAACAGGGTCATGGCGCCAGAGAGCTTGGGGAAGCGGGCCAACGCGTCCTCGCGGACCAGGGGCGAAGGCTCGTAGACCGGGAAGAAGCCCAGGTCGTCGTCCAGCACCGCCAGGTCGAAGGCGGCGATCTGGGAGTCGGTGCGGAACAGCTCCGCCACCTTGACCTCGCCGTCGAGGAGCGCCTGGACGATCTTGTCCTTGCCGCCGTCGCCGAGGGCGTAGGACTGGACCTTGCCCTCGGTCAGGCCGTAGCGGCGGATCAGCGCCCCGAGGCCGTCCAGCGGGCGTTCCAGGAAGTCGGTATCCGTCGCGATCTCCAAGGGGCCCAGGCCCGCCAGATCCGAGATTTTCCCGACTCCAAGCGATTGTGCCTCTTCCGGCCGCATGACCAGGACGTAGTCGTTGGAGAAGCCCAGGGATTCGCCCCAGGTCAGCTCCAGCGGACCGTAGAGCGCACGGACCCGGGCCAGAGCCGCCTTGCCGTCGGCCATGGCCGGCTGGCCGAGATAGACCAGACCGGTGCCGTTGTATTCCGGATAGATGTCGATCTTGCCCTGCTTCAGAGCCTCGAAGACCTCCGCCGAGCGGCCGTAGGGAATCGCGCGTTGAACCGTGATGCCCTCCCGCTCGGCGAGCTGGGCCAGCATCTCGGCCATCAGCATGTTCTCGGTGAAGTTCTTGCCGGCGACACGCAGGACCGGCGGCTCCTCTTCGCAGGCCGCGAGCCCGAAGGCCGAGGCGGCGAGCAGCAGGCCGGCCAGCGAGCGACGAAGGGACGGCACAGAAAGGCGCTTCATGTCCATGATCTCCCTCCCCTCATTCCGCCGGCGTCTTGGTATCGGCCGCTTCCTGGGCCCGGGCCATGCGTTGCGCCAGCCGCAGGTCGCGCACCTCGGCGCTCTCGTCCTCGCGCAAAGCCCGGAAGAAGCCGACCAGCTGGACGAAGACGATGAAGGTGAAGGGCACCGCCCCGGTGATCGCCATGGCCTTGGCGACCGAGACGCTGCCGGAGACCAGCACCCCGAAGGTGATCGCCGACATCAGGATGCCCCAGATCAGCTTGGTCCGGACGTCGGGGTTGAGGTTGCCGTTGGTGGTCATCATCGAGACCACGAAGGTTCCGGAATCGGCGCTGGTCACCAGGAAGATGAAGACCAGGATCACCGCCAGGATGTTCAGCAGGCCAGTCCCCGGGAGATAGCCGAAGAAGGCGTAGAGCGCGGCGCTGACGTCCTCGAAGACGATCTCAGCCAGGCCGCCGCCGCCGAACATCTCGATGTAGATGGCCGCGCCGCCGAAGACCGAGAACCACAGCATCGAGAACACGGTCGGCGCCACGACGACGCCGAGGACGAACTCGCGGATGGTCCGGCCACGGCTGATCCGGGCGATGAAGATGCCGACGAAGGGCCCCCAGGCGATCCACCAGATCAGATAGGTCAGGGTCCAGCCGTGGGTCCAGCCGCGCAGGCTGTCGTCGTAGGAGAAGATCCGGAACGACATGTAGACGAACTGGCTGAGGTAATCGCCGAAGCTGTTGACGAAGGCATCGAGGATGAAGGTCGTCGGCCCGGCGAAGAGCACCACCAGCATGATCACGATTGCGATGACCATGTTGATGTTCGACAGGATCTTGATGCCCTTGTCGACGCCGGTGCAGGCGGAGAGCAGGAAGGCGATGGTCATGACGATCAGGATGCCGATCGCCACCGTCAGAGAGCCCGGATCGGTGCCGAAGACCTCGGCCAGGCCCGAGCGCACCATGATGGTGCCCATGCCCAGCGAGCCCGCGAGGCCAAAGACCACGGCCATGACCGCGACGACGTCGGCGACCATCGAGACCCAGCGGGTGATCCGGTCGCCCAGCAGGGGCCGCAGCGAGTACTCGATGGGCGTCGAGACCATCGAGGGCGCGTCCTTGCGGAACACGAAGTAGGCGATGACCAGGGCACAGACACCGTAGATCGCCCAGGCGTGAAAGCCCCAGTGCAGGTTGGTGATGGCGAAGGCCGTGCGCGCGGCCTGGGTGGTCAGGCCCTCCTCCCCGGGCGGCGAATAGAAGTGGTACATCGGCTCCGCCACGCCCCAGAACAGCAGGCCGGAGCCCATGCCGCCGGCGAAGAGCATGGCGATCCAGGAACCGGTCGAGAACTCCGGCTCGTCGTCGTCGTGGCCGAGCTTGATGTCGCCATAAGGCCCGAGCGCGAGGTAGACGCTCAGCAGCACGAACATCGTGCAGGCCAGCATGAACATCCAGTCGAGGTACTTGAGTGCGCCGCTGGTCAGCGCGACGGCGGCCCCCGTGACCTGGTCGGGCGCAACCACGCTCCAGATCCCGATGATCGCGCTCAGCGCCACGGAGACGATGAGAACGGCGTTCTTCGCCATCGTGCTTCCCCCTCCCCAAAGTCCGCCTTTTATTGATTATCGGTTGTATTGAAGCACAGCTTTTGAACCTTGTCATATCGGGCGGGACCAGCGGCGCGGGCTCGCGAAGGCGACGACGCCCGCCAAAGAAGAGGTGCAACGCCGTGAAATGTAGCGGCGCGACCGGCCTGCGAGACGGTCTAGCGCACTTCCCGATCAGACGCGTTCGCGTCTGGCTGGAAGTAGTGCACTAACACTCACAAGCTAGGGCGTTACATCCGGCCAGATGGATCGCGAAGCGATTCCATCTGATCGGATAACGCCCTAGGAGCACGCCTCGAGCAGGATGACATGAGGTCGGATCGGTCTCAGGTCATCCCGCGCTGAAATGCTGGAAGAAGGCGGGTTTCGGGCTTGAAGCCGAGCCGGCTCCAAGTCATCCCGCTCTAGTCGAGGACACCGGGCCAGTTCTGGTCACCCTGGGCGATGTTGCCAGGGATGTCCTCTTCCCAGGTCTGCTGGACCGACTTGCTGTAGTTCAGGTAGAGCTTGCCATCGACGATGCGCCAAGCCTCCGGGTCGGTCGAGGCGGTGTAGCCCTGCGACACTGCCCAGGCGCAGTAACCGCCGTATTGCGGCGCGTAGGCCTCCGGATCGGCTTTGAAGGCGGCCAGGTTGGCCGCGTCGGCGAAACGCCAGGTGGCGCCTTGCCATTCATGCTCCAGGTCGCCACGGCCCTTCACCGGTTTGCCTTGGGTGAAATAGGCCACCGGGTCATAGCCGCTGACCGCCAGACTGCTGAAGGTGCCTGTGTAGATCGAGTCCTTGGCAAGAGCCGGGGTCACGGCGGCCGGCACGGCCGCGGCGACGGCGATCCACAGGGCGACGAGCAGGGCACGAGACATGGTGTTGGGTTCTCCTTTAGCTGCAACGAAACGTGCTCGCAAGAGAGGTCGGACCCCGAGCCCCACCGAACAACTCACCACCGATCAAGAAAACGTCAGCGCAGCACGCAAAGTGTGCCAGCCAACCTCCCGATGCTGAATCTGCACATGCCATAGGGGAAGAGCCGGAACTCGGGACGTCGGTGCGAAGCCGCCGAAGCCAAGTCCCGGGATCAGCGAACGACCAGGCAAGTGCAGGGCGCGGCGTGATTGACCTTGTAGGAGACGCTGCCCGCCAGCAGGCTCGCGACCTCGCCGAGACCACGGCTGCCGAGGGCGATCAGGTCGGCCTCTTCGCTCTGCGCGGCGACGAGGATGGCCCGCGCCGGGTCATCGTCGACAAGCCGAAGCTCGAGCTTCCCGACCGATCTGGCCCTGGCCACGTCGGCGCCGCGATCGAGGATGCGCTCGCCAATCTCCCTGAGTGCGCCCTCTGAGATCGCCGCCGCAAGCAGGCCCGCGCCCGAGCCCATGTCCACGAGGCGCTCCGCCATCTCCAACTCTTCGCGGGTCTTCGCGCCGAGCCGTTCGGGATCCACGGCGCTGTGTAGCTGTGCCGCGGTCGCCTCGCGGCGCAGTACATGCAACAGGACGAGCCTGGCGCTGTACTTGGCCGCAAGATCGCATGCCAACTCGACCGATCTGGTCGCATGGGCGGAGCCGTCGGTCGCCGCGACGATCGTCTTGAGTCCTTGGAATCCCGTCTCGCCGTCCGTCCTGTGCACAGTGACGCAGGAGCAAGGCGCGAGGTGGAACACCTTGTGCGAGACACTGCCCAGGAACAGGCCTTCCAGCTCGCCATAGCCGCGGCTGCCCATCACGATGAGGTCGGCAGACCTGTGCTTGGCATGATGGAGGATGCGCTCGCCGGCATCGCCGAAATCGATGACGCCGTCGCTGCTCTTGATTCCTTGCTCCGCCGCCGCCTTCTGAGCCTCGCGAAGCAGCTTGTGGCCCAGGTACTCCATCACTCGCAGGTGTTCGGAGAGGTGCGGATGGATATCGGTCTCCTCTCCGCGTTGCTCGGCCAGGGAGAGTTCGTCCGCGGCGGACTCGTAGAGCTCCTGGGGCACGTCGCCGTCGCGCATACCGACATGCAGCAGAATCAGCCGGGCGCGATACGTTTTAGCGAGATCGACGCTGAGATCGAGCGCGGCCTGCGCATGGCGGGAGCCGTCAACCGGGGTGAGTATGGTCCTGATCATGCCTATATCGAGCGCTTGGTCCCCGTCGGCCGCATTGATCCGCGTCAAGATCGCGGTGGCGGCCCATATCGCGGTTCGCTCAGATTGTCGCGACCGGCTGGTTCAGGGCGAGGTAGAGGAAGAAGGCCCCGAAGACGCAGATCGCAAGGGACCCGAGGACCGCCAGGCCGCGCCCGATGCGGTCTTCCCAAACCGAGTCTTGCCCGGCAAGGCGCACCGCCAGCTTGCGAGAGGTCACGGCCAGAATTCCAAGGGCCGCGACCGTCATGGCCGTGCCCAGAGCCATGGCGAAGGTCGCCCCGACTCCGGCCAGGAAGATACCCTGGGCAAGGGTGAACAGGAGGATGATCACCGCCCCGCTGCAGGGCCGTATCCCGACCGAAATCACCATGGGGGCGAGGCCGCCGAGGAGGCCGCGTGCGGCCTGCGGCGGCCCCTTGGCAGCGGTCTGGACAGCGCTATGTTCGTGCCCGTGATCCTGGTGGCCGTGATCATGATGGCCGTGATCATGATGGCCGTGGTCGTGGCCGCAGCCGAGCTTGCCGCGCAGGGCGGCGACCAGCATCCAGAGGCCGAGCAGGATGATCAGCCCGTAGCTGGCGATCTCCAGCAGCTGCACCTTGGCGGCGGCCTCACGCCGGGTTAGGTCGAGCACCAGCGCCAGGAATCCGACCAGGGCGATGGCCGAAAAGGCCTGCACCAGGGCTGTCAGGAAGGAGAGCTGGATGCCCCGCCGGACCCGGCTCTCCTGGGCCAGCAGGTAGGAAGAGATCACCACCTTGCCGTGGCCCGGGCCGGCGGCGTGCACCACGCCATAGAGGAAAGAGAAAAACAGCAGGGTGGCCAGCGGCATGAGAGAGTCGCCGCTCTTGAGATCGCGCACCAGGCCGGCGAGATCGCGCTGCAGCTCCTGCTGCAGCCGGGCGATCTCGAAGCGTGTCCGCTGCCAAAATCCGATCTCTTCCGGCGCCGCAGACTCGGCCTCGGCCGGCGGCAGACCGGGCAGGCTCTGTGCGCCCGCCGGCGCCAAGACCGAGGCCGCCATAGCCAGCAGCAGAATCAGCAGAGAAAGCGCCAAGTGGCGCAGGTTAGGAGACATCGCAGCCGATCTGGACATAGAGGGGATTGACCATCCCGAAATAGATCGGGTTCAGCTTGTCTTCCACCAAGGCCGGCTGGCAGTTGACAGGCCAGTTGCCGGTGACCCGCAACTTGCGCGGAGACCCGACGTTGAGGTCGATGTAATAGGTCTCGTCGTAGAAGCCGACTCCGAAGGTGGTCTCCCGGGGATCGAGGTTCTCTGGCAACGGCACATCGAAGGCGTACTGCAGCCGGTTGTCCTTCATCTCGGCAGTGAAGTTCTCTACCACCTCGACCTTGAGGTTGTCTGGCAGCAGATCGCCAATTTTGAGGTGGGTAAAGTAGCTGTAGTCCTTCAAACCCTCGTGGCTATTCTCCAGGACTGCCAGTTCTTCCCGGTCCAATTGCTTGTTGCCGTTGGCGTCGAAGTCCTGAACCGCGAAGGCGCTGTAGTACTCGTCGAAGAGCCAAATCACCCGCAGGCCCTCCAGAACCTTACCCTGGAAGCGCAGCTCCACCGATACGTCGATCCAGATGTGAGGGTGTGCACGCGGGCTATCGAAGGGCGGCAACAGCACCGCCAGCCCGAACAACGCAGCGAGCCAAAGGCGTCCTCGGAGAGCGGTCCTGCGATCGAAGCTTTTTGGTAGTGGCATTACTCCTCCGGACACCGGACACGCGCCAGAATTTCCGGAAAGATAAGGCGCGGGATCGGATTGTCGAGTGACTTCTGAAGGTCCGGGCCTCCGGGATCGCCGCTTGCGGCAGATCAACGTGGTGGCAAAGCGATCTGGTCAATCTACGGCGGAATTGGCATCTTGCCGGGAAGAAGCTAATGGCTAGAAAATTCGAGCAACAGCACCTGACCGGACCAAGCTACAGATCCTCGTGATCGCCATTCCTTCACTCGGACGGCACCGACGTCCCGATTCAAAGCCTAGAAGAGGAAATCGATGCTTCGATACATCTCTCTGTCCGCCGCCCTGCTTGCGGCCGCCTTGGTCTCCAACCTGGCCGCCGCGGCCGACTACACCCTTGGCGATCTTGCCATCCACAAGCCCTGGGCGCGCGCCTCCATCGGCCAGGCCCAGGCCGGCGCCGCCTACGTCACCGTCATGAACAAGGGCTCCCTGCCCGACCGGCTGATCGCCGTCGAGGGCGAGGTCGCGAACCGGGTCGAACTGCACACGCATATGTTGGAAGACGGGGTCATGAAGATGCGGCCGGTCAAGGCGATCGAGGTCGCGCCCGGCGAGCCGGCGGTGCTCAAGCCCGGTGGCCTTCACATCATGCTGTTGGGCCTGAAGGCGCCCCTGGTGAAGGGACAGAGCTTCCCGTTGACCCTGGTCTTCGAGAAGGCCGGCCGGGTCGAGATCGAGGTGCCGATCGGCGAGGCCACGGCCATGGAGCACCATATGGACCATAAGGGCCACAAGAAGGGTTCCTGAGCCTCTGGTCCCGAGGCGTCCCGCCGCGCGGGGCGCCTCACTTAAACAGGTCAGACCACAGGCTTGATGTCGCTGCCGAAGCGTTCCTGGATCCGGCGCAGCAGCTGGTCCCGGATCTCGCGGTAGGCCTGCAGACGGGTCTCGCGGCTGCCCTCGATCAGGCTGGGGTCGAGCACGCGCCAGAACTCGACGTCGCAGGCCATCGTCCGGGTCAGCTCCACCGCCCGGTGCTGGGCTTCCGGGGAAAGCGAAACGATCAGATCGTAGGAGGTGTCCTCCAGCTGGTCGAAGGACTTGGAGCGGTGCCTGGAAACGTCGATGCCGATCTCCTCCATGACTGCGACCGCGAAGGGATCTATCTCGCCAGCGCGCACGCCGACCGAATCGACGTAGACCCTGTGGCCCAGCAGGTGCTTGAGCAGCCCCTCGGCCATTGGCGAGCGGATCGAGTTCTGGCTGCAGGCGAAGAGAACGCTGTCGGGAAAGTCAGCCAAGTCCGGCTAGCCCCGTATGTGCAGCACGCAGATCAAGGTGAAAAGGCGCCGGGCGGTGTCGAAGTCGATCTCGATCTTGCCATCCAGCCGCTCGCGCAGCAGCTCCGAGCCCTCGTTGTGCAGGCCCCGGCGCCCCATGTCGATGGCCTCGATCTTCGAGGGGCTGGCGGTCTTGATCGCTTCGAAATAGCTCTCGCAGATGGCGAAGTAGTCCTTCACGATCCGCCGGAAGGGCGAGAGCGGCAGGGTCACCGTCCCGAGAGCGCTATCTGCCTCGCTGCGGATGTCGAAAAGCAAGCGGTTCTCCTGCAACGCCAGGTGCAGGTGGTAGGGGCCGAGGTAGTCGCCGACCGGGGCGAAGCGGTTCTCCTCCAGCAGGTCATAGATGGCGACCGCACGCTCGTGCTCGACGTCCGGGCTGCGCCGGACGACGCTCGCCTCGTCCAGCGTGATGTTGGCGATGAATTGCTTGTCCGCACGCCGGTCGCTGCTCATCCCGCCTCCGGGCCAGCCCTCAGAAAAAGTGGTTCGCGGTGGGAACGGCTTCCATCGGCGAACCGCACGAAGTATGCGGTGCGGACGGCAGGACTCAAGCCTTTCCGTGGTTCCGATGGGCGTCTAGGTCTCTACGTCAGGATCCAGACGGATCGCCACCGAGCGGGCGTGGGCGCGCAGGCCTTCGGCCTCGGCCAGGCGGACGGCGGTCGGCCCGAGTTGCCGCAGGCCGTCGCGATCACAGGCGATGATCGAAGAGCGCTTCATGAAGTCCAGCGCCGAGAGGCCCGAGGAGAAGCGCGCCGAGCGGTCGGTCGGCAGCACATGGTTCGGCCCGGCCAAGTAGTCGCCTATGGCCTCGGGCGTGTAGCGGCCCAGAAAAATAGCGCCGGCGTTACGAATCCCGCCGGCCAGGGCCTCCGGCTCCGCGACGGCGAGTTCAAGGTGCTCCGGCGCGACCCGGTCGACCAGGGCCGGTGCCTCGCTGAGGTCGCGGAGCCGAATCACCGCGCCATGGGTCTCCCAGCTGGCCGCGGCGATATTCGCCTTGGGCAGGCTGCGCAGTTGCTCGGCGACCGCGACCTCGACCGCCGCGGCGAATTCGCCATCGTCGGTCAGAAGGATCGACTGCGCTCCCGTGTCATGCTCGGCCTGGGCCAGGAGATCGGCGGCGATCCAGTCTGGCCGATTGGCGCCATCGGCGACCACCAGCACTTCCGAGGGCCCGGCGATGGAGTCGATACCGACGGTGCCGAAGACCTGGCGCTTGGCCTCGGCAACGTAGGCATTGCCGGGGCCGACGATCTTGTCGACCCGCGGGATCGTGGCCGTGCCGAAGGCCAGTGCGGCTACCGCCTGGGCGCCGCCGATCCGATAGATTTCGGTCACGCCAGCAAGGCGCGCGGCGGCCAGGACCAGGGCGTTCACCTCGCCGCGCGGCGTCGGCACGGTCATGGCGATGCGCGGCACCCCGGCGACCTGAGCCGGAATCGCGTTCATCAGCACCGACGAGGGATAGGCGGCCAGGCCGCCAGGAACGTAGAGTCCGACCGCGCCGATGGCGGTCCAGCGGTGCCCCAGGCGCAGCCCCGCGGAATCGGTATAATCCAGGTCTTCCGGCAGCTGGCGGCGGTGGAAATCGCCGATCCGCTGGGCGGCGAGGCCCAAGGCCTCCAGGTCTGCCGGATCGCAGGCCGCCGCTGCCGCCTCGATCTCTTTGGGGTCGAAGCGCAAGGTCTCCGGGGTCAGGCTGAGCGCGTCGAACCTCTCGGTGAGCGCGATGATTGCGGCATCGCCCTCGTCGCGGATCCGGGCCAGGATCGCGGCCACGTCGGCACCGACGTCGGCCTGGGATTCGCGCTTGGCCTCGAGGAAACGGGCAAAGGCGGCCTCGAACCCGGGATCGCTGGTGTCCAACCTATGCGGCATCGACGGCCTCCTGGAAACGCTCGATCCACCGGGTGATCTCCTGCGGCCGGGTCTTCATGGCGGCGCGGTTGACAACCAGGCGCGAGGAGACCTCGGCGATCTGCTCGACCTCGACCAGGTCGTTGGCGGCCAGGGTCGCGCCCGATGAAACCAGGTCGACGATGCGCCGGCAGAGCCCCAGGGTGGGCGCCAGTTCCATGGCGCCGTTCAGCTTGATGCACTCGGCCTGGACCCCGCGCCGGGCGAAATGGCTGCGGGTGATCTCGGGGTACTTTGTGGCGATGCGGATATGGCTCCAACGCGCCGGGTCGTCCTGGGCAATCATGTCTCGTGGCTCGGCGACGGCCAGCCGGCAACGGCCGATCTTGAGGTCGACCGGGGCATAGATCTCCGGGTAGTCGAACTCCATCAGGA